>DNYQ01000072.1 GCA_003506745.1 Syntrophaceae bacterium | reverse complement strand
CCTTTGGTCGTTACAACCCCTGGGCTGCTGTCTGGGAAAATCTTTACCGGGGTTTTATGGCCCCGGTTACGTAGGTGGGATATTCTGATGTTATTTCGAAGACTTATCATGCCTGTTACACAAACAAAGGGAAAGGTGTGTTCAAAATTGGACATACTCAGTGTTTTTAACATGTTAAGTGCGTACTACGCTCTGCTGTTCCCCAAATAGCGGGTAACTTTCCCGTATGGAGATCAAAAATCGATGGGTAAAGGCCAATTTTGGCTGCATGGACCAATCCGCATAATGCGTGCCACTGATTCAGGTATTATTAAAACATTGAAATTGTTGGTTCGCTATCAGGCTGGGTGGAGTTTATGGAATTAGATCCGTTGCTGGCTCAGGAGATTATCAAAAGTATAGATGCCCTGGCGGTATGTGATACCGAGGGGCGTTACATCTATGTTAACCAGGGTTGGGTAGAATGGCTGGGGATACGTCCGGAAGATGTTCTGGGCAAGTACGTAAGAGATGTTGTTAAAGACAGCAAAATTGACGTTGTCCTGAGATCGAAGCAACCTGTGGTGGGCGAAATCCTTATAACAAGCAAGGATAAGCCCGATACCGAGGAAACAACGATTGTCAATTATTATCCGATATTCAGAGACGGCAAATTCGTTGCCGCTATCGGCTTTATAATTGTCAAAAGCACCAACCTGGCTTTAAGTTTAAAGCAGCGGCTGTCGCATTTCGACAAGGAAGTTAAATTATTAAAGGGCGAACTGCATAGGCTGCAGGGCTCACGCTATAACATTGACAACATCATCGGCGATAGTCCGCCCGTGAGAAAAATGAAAAAACAAATTTATCAGGCCGCACGATCCAACTCGACAGTGCTCATTGACGGAGAAACCGGCACCGGTAAAGAGTTAGTGGCCCACGCTATCCATAATGCCAGTCAGCGCAACGCCGCCAGCTTTATCAAAATCAACTGTGCCGCAATTCCCGCCGATCTGCTCGAAGCCGAGCTGTTTGGCTATGAAGGAGGGGCGTTTACCGGAGCCATCAGGTCAGGCCGGCAGGGCAAATTTGAAATGGCTGATAAGGGAAGTTTATTCCTTGATGAAATTAACCAGCTGCCCCTGGCTTTGCAGCCCAAGCTACTCAGGGTGCTGCAGGAAAGGGAAGTGGACAGAATCGGCGGCAGGGCAAGTCTGCAAGTTGATGTCCGGGTTATTACCGCCACCAATGTGGCTTTGGATAAACTGGTTGAAGAACAAAAATTCCGCAGCGACCTGTTTTACCGGCTGAATGTTATGTCCATCACGGTTCCCCCTCTCCGTGAGAGGAAAGAAGATTTGCCCCAGCTCATTATCGAGCTAATCAACAGGCTCAACCGCCAATTGGGTGTTGATGTGAAAGGTGTAACGCCGGAGGTGCTGAAAATGTTTTCGGGTTATGACTGGCCGGGAAATGTGCGCGAACTCCAGAACGTTTTGGAACGGGCAATGAACATTGCCTGGAGAGGAACTCTGGAATTGAAGCACTTTGATTGGTTTACCAAAAACCGGAGAATACCTGTCCCGGCAGTTGCCAATGATTCATCCGCGAACAGTTCACTCAAGGAAATTAAAAACGCAAGCGAAAAGGCAGCTCTCGATGACGCCTTGAGGAGTTGCGGCAATAATAAAACGCATGCCGCGAGAAAGCTGAAGATTTCCCGCACGATGATCTACAAAAAAATGCGTCACTTCGGTATGGTATGTAAATAAGGGTTTACAGTTAACAAAAGTTTACACTCAGGTTTTACGAAAACAAGCGTGATGTGTAAACTTTATTATACACATCAAATTTCCCGCATTAATCAGATTAGCGCCTTAACATTGCAATATATTGAAATAATGATATTTTTTACGATAAGTTTTAGCTGGCAATCCTGGCACATGATTTGCTTTTGCTTGTAGATATGTTTGTCCGGGGAAATGAAGAGTGTCAAGTGGTAATTTGACATAACACAATTTCGGAACTATCTTTTGCATAGGGAGTTAACAGACATGTCGCAGTGGCTTATCCGACCATTAGTGTTTGGCGTTATTGAAGTCAAAAAAGAACAATTGACTACCGGTTTGGATGTTGGACTGCCGTTAAAAGTTCCGTATCTGGGTTTTTACTTGACGGACGGCAGTCGTAAAGTTCTTTGCGATACGGGCATTAATGCCAAGTATATCATTGACGGGAAAGCCTGGGCGGGCAGTCCTGCCGAAGGCGGGGGAAAATGGGTGCTGAAGGCTCTGGCCGCAGAGGGTTTGACCCCGGATGAAATTGACACTGTAATATACTCCCATCTTCATAACGACCATGCCGGCAACTGTCACCTCTTTTCGCATGCCCGGCACGTTTTTCAGGACGCCGAATGGAAAGAACTGCTCGATCCGCTGCCCTCAATGATGATCAGAGGGGATTTTGACCAAAGCCTGATTCCCGAAATGAAAAACCTCAACTGCCAAAGAATAGTCGGAGATGTCGAACTCTTCGATGGTTTATCGCTTATCCTGACACCCGGCCATACGGCGGGCAGCCAGTGCCTGCTTGTATCAACCCGGCAAGGTGTTTACATCATAGCCGGTGACACTGTTCATATTTTGCCCATAGCTTTTCCGTTTATGAAGGAAATGACTCTGATGGATGGCTCTCGTCTGCAAATTACCCCGGCGCCGAAAAACTGGGGGGCGGCGGTGCCGTCCAGCCTGGTATATGACCATTATGCGTGGTACCGTTCGGTATATCGCATTCAGTCATTACTGAGAAGCCCGGAGCATCTTATTGCCGGGCATGAGCCTTCAATCGTCGGCAAGGTTTTTGGTTGATGCCTGTTAATAGTTTCTGAATTATTAAAAGAGGGGGCGCCTGCAGATGGAAAAACGCTTTGTAGATCTGAGCATCGCCATTGAAGTGGATTTGCCTTGTGATCCTCCCATGATGATTCCCCGGATAGATTACGTAGATCATGCCCGGGGGGCCGCCCAGATGATGGATTTTTTTCCGGGACTCAGCCGGGAGCAGCTTCCCGGAGGACTGGGCTGGTCCATTGAAACACTGACGCTGACATCGCACAGCGGAACTCACCTTGATGCCCCTTATCACTATCATCCCACCCAGGATAAGGGTAAGCCCGCCCTGACCATTGACGAGATTCCCCTGGAATGGTGCATGAGCGACGGAGTTATTCTGGATTTTCGTCATAAAGCCGACGGCGAACGGATTACCGCGGCAGACGTAGAACGGGAACTGGATAGAATCGGCTATGAGCTCAAGCCCCTCGACATAGTCCTTGTTCAGACCGGAGCCGATGCCGCCTGGGGAACGCCGCAGTACCTCGTCAAGGGGCCCGGCATGACCAGGGAAAGCACTCTGTACCTCACCGAAAGGGGTATCCGGGTCGTCGGTATTGACGCCTGGAGCTGGGACCGTCCGTTGCCGTTTCTGGCCAAAGAGTTCAGAGAAAAGGGCAACCCTGAAGTCATCTGGGAAGCGCACTTTGCGGGAATTGATATCGGGTACTGTCACATGGAAAAAATGGCAAATCTGGCCGCCATCGGCAAGCCCTATGGCTTTACGGTCTGCTGTTTTCCCATAAAAATTAAACGTGCCTCCGCCGGCTGGTGCCGTCCGGTCGCTATCATTAACACATAGATCAAGGAGGAAATACAATGTCAAAAAAAGCAATTTTTACTGCGGCCATTACGGGAGGAATTCATACACCCACGATGACCCCTTATCTGCCGATCACTCCAAAGCAGATTGCTGATGAAACAGTCAGGGCGTGGGAGGCCGGAGCATCCGTAGCTCATATCCATGTGAGAAACCCCGAAACAGGGCAACCGGCTTCATCACTGGATCTTTACCGCGAAGTCATAACCGATATAAAATCCCGCTGTGACATCGTTCTTTGCATAACGACAGGCGGCGGGCTCGGCATGTCCACAGAACAGCGTGTGACGGTGCTTCCCGCGTTCGAACCCGAACTGGGATCATTTAATTTCGGATCAATCAATGTAGCTTTGTTCCCCCTGCTTTCTAAATACAGCGATTTTAAATTTCCCTGGGAGCCGGCGTATCTTGCCATGACGGAAGACTACATCTTCCCCAATACCTTTAAGAGCCTCAGGGAATTTTCGGCGGCCTTTAAAAAGTATGAGACGAAGCCGGAAATCGAAATCTATGATGTGGCTATGATCAACAATCTCGCCTACATGATCGAAAAAGGGCACATTCAGAAACCTGTTTATCTCCAGTTTGTCATGGGGCTTTTGGGTGGCATCCCTGCTACAATCGAGAATTTAATTTTTCTTTACAAAACCGCGAAAGAAACAATTGGAGATTTTGTCTGGTCGGTCTGTGCTGCGGGTAAAAATCAATTAAATATGGGCACGGCCGCACTCTTGCTGGGAGGAAACGTGCGGGTAGGCATGGAAGACAGCCTTTATGCGGGAAAGGGAAATTTGGCCAAAAGCAATGCCGAGCAAGTGGAAAACATTGTGCGGATTGCGCGGTTGCTGGGTGTTGAGCCCACAACTCCTGCCGAGACCAGAAAGATACTGGGGCTCAAAGGGCTGGATAAAGTAAAATATTAATTGCTATAGGAGAATAAAAAAATGAGCGGCAATATTGAAATGATTGATTTGAGTGTGCCGACGGAGGAGAGCCCGAGCGAGGCCCTTTCTCTCAAAGTAATCCATCAGTCACATAAAGAATCAGCCCCTATTCTCGCAAAATTTTTCGGATGCGAAGAGAAGGATCTCCGGGATGGTATAGGATATGCCAATGACAGCGTGGAAATGATCTCCCATTCCGGCACCCATCTTGACGCCCCCTGGCATTATGCTCCCCGGAGCGAGGGGAAGAAAGCCAGAACTATTGATGAGATTCCCCTTACCTGGTGTTATGGCGACGGCGTGGTTCTGGATTTCCGGCAAAAACAAAGAGGATCAGTTGTTACCGGCGAGGATCTGCAAAAAGAACTGGATCGTATCGGTTATACGTTAAAACCGTTCGACATTGTTCTTATTATGACTGGCGCCGATAAATTTTGGGGGAAAGCCGAATATTTTGATGCGGGTTGCGGTATGAGCCGGGAATCAACTCTCTGGCTTGTGGAAAAAGGCATCCGGGTTATGGGAATTGATTCCTGGGGCTGGGACAGGCCTTTTTGGGCAATCAAAGAGGCTTTTGCCAGAACGGGAGACCGGAAAATCCTGTGGGAGGCTCATCTGGCAGGCATTGAAAGGGAATATTGCCACCTGGAAAAATTGGCTAATCTTGATAAGTTGCCCGGGCCGTTCGGTTTTAAGATTGCCTGTTTCCCCGTGAAGCTTACGGGAGGCAGCGCCGGCTGGTGCCGGGCAGTGGCCATAATTAATAAATAAAATTTGAGGCGTAAATGGATTCAACAGGAAATGTAATCTTAAGCGGCAAAAAAATAACCAAGCGTTTCGGCGGCCTGACGGCTCTGTCGGAGGTTGATTTCGAGGTGCGGCGCGGCGAGATAGTCGGGCTTATCGGACCAAACGGTTCGGGAAAAACGACTCTCTTTAATGTCATCTCCGGTATTTACGACCCCGAAAACGGTGATTTGTTTTTCGGGAACCGGAAGATAACATCCCTCTCGCCTCATAAGCGGGCTAGTTTGGGAATCGGCCGCACTTTTCAGATTGTCCGGCCGCTCGCCGGTCTTAATCTCATTGAAAATGTTGCCACAGGAGTTCTTTACGGCCGCGAGAAAAAGACCGGCGCAAGGGAAGCAAGGGAAAGAGCATTGGAAATTCTATCCTTTACAGGTTTGAGCGACAGGGCCCGCAAACTTCCCGGTGAATTGATTCTGGAAGACCGCAAGCGTCTTGAAATTGCCCGCGCGCTTGCCCTCCATCCGGAGATTCTTCTCCTTGATGAGGTTTTTGCCGGTTTGAATAAGACGGAAATCAGCGACGCCATCGACCTGACCTTCCGGATCAGAGAGGAATACGGCACAACTATTTTTATGATCGAGCATGTGATGAAGGCAATCATGAACACCTGCAGCCGCATCATAGTGCTTAATTTCGGGATAAAACTTACCGAAGGATTGCCGGATGAAGTTGCTAATCATCCCGAGGTCATATCCGCTTATTTGGGGGCAGCCTATGTTAAGTGTTGAAAACCTTACAGTCTGTTACGGCCAGATGAAAGCTCTGCGCGATGTGTCCATCGAAATTTCCGCAGGCCAGATGGTTGCCCTCATCGGGGCCAACGGCTCGGGTAAAACAACCCTTTTGAACGCCATCTCCGGGCTTGTTCCGATAGAAGAAGGAAAGATTACCTGGGAAGAGCAGTCTTTGAAGGGACTTCCTCCTGACAAGGTATGCAGTAAGGGAATTATTCAGGTCCCGGAAGGCCGCAAGCTTTTTCCGGCCATGACGGTGGAAGAAAACCTGATGATGGGAGCTTATCATCCTAACGTCCGTAAGCAGGTGCAGGAATCTCTGCAGAAAGTATTTTCAACCTTTCCTCGTCTGGCAGACCGTCGCCGTCAGTTTGCCGGCAGCCTCTCCGGCGGCGAGCAGCAAATGGTGGCATTGGGCCGCGCTCTGATGGCCAAACCCCGCCTTCTTATGCTCGACGAACCTTCACTGGGGCTCTCCCCGAAGGCGGCGGCGGAGATTTTCGACATCATCAGGGGATTGAACAAAGAAGGGATGACGATTCTGCTGGTCTCCCAGGAGGTTATGCAAACTCTGGCAATTACTACTTACGGGTATGTTTTGGAAAATGGAGACTTGGTTTTGCAGGACGATTGTAAGTGTTTGCAGGAAGATCCAAAAGTCAAGACCTCCTATTTAGGAATGTAAACTGAATCATGAAAGCTTTGGAAAGGAGATTTAATGATGAAAGTACAAAGGAGTAATGTTTTCTCGTGGCTGGTGATTGCGGCAATCATTTGCAGCTTCACCCTGATGGCTCCCGCGGTCGGTTTCAGCGCGGGGAAACCAATTGTTATCGGCGGCTCTTTGCCCCTGACGGGAGCATATGCCGAAACAGGGCAATGGATTGAAAAAGGTCTGCGCTTCTGGGCGGAAGAAATCAATTCTAAAGGCGGGCTGTTGGGCCGTCCTGTAGAATTCAAAATCTACGATGATCAGTCCGACGTGGGTAAGGCTGTTACTTTTGCCGAAAAGGCCATTACCGTGGACAAAGTCGATCTTCTCTTTGGCGGTTATCCCGGCACCGCAGCCCGGGCTGTCATGCCCGTGGCGGAAAAACACAGATTTGTTTATGTCTCCATGGGAGGCCATATGAAGAGCTTTGAGCAGGGCTATACCTACTCTTTCGGCGCTCCGCCTCTGATGGGTGAGTGGTGGTATGAAGGATTCTTCCAGTGGCTGGCTACTGTTCCCGCCGACAAGCGGCCTAAAAGGGCAGCCGTTTACACAATCAATAACCCTGTTGGTCTTTCCTTAATGGATTCTATTAATCGCTGGACGAAGAAGCTGAATATCGAAATCGTAATCAACGAGAAGTATAACGCGCCCCTTACCGACGCTACAGCCCTGATAGTTAAGGCCAAACAGTCAAAATGCGACATCCTTTTTGCCAATGGCTTTTTCCCCGACGGAGTTACGACAATGAAGGCGGCCAAAGCCCTCGGATACAATCCCAAAGCCATTGTGCAGGGGATCGGTTCCGTTGTCCCCGCCTGGGTCAAGGAACTCGGGAGGGACGGAGACTATGTTTTTTCCGGAACCTGTTTGTCCGGACAGCTTAAATACCCGGGAAATGACAAACTCAACGCCTATATAAAGAAAACATACAATTTGAACGAATATCCTCTTTACTTCGGATTCGGTTATTCCTGGATGCAGACGCTTGAGCAGGCAGTGGCAGGGGCTAAAGTTCTGGATCAAACAAAGATTCGCGATTGGCTGAAGACTAATAAAGTAAATACCATTGCCGGTCCCATGACCTTTGATAAGCGCGGTTTACCGGAACCGATTAACTTCGGGACACAGATTATCAACGGCAAGGTCGAATTGATTTCACCAAAAAACATTCAGACGAAAGAACCGGTCTATCCGAAACCGGCTTGGGAAAAATAGTATGGACGCTGTTCTTATCTTTCAGTCTCTGATCAGCGGGATTATGATGGGCATGGTCTACGCCCTGCTGGGCGTAGGCTTTTCCCTGACCTGGGGAGTCATGCATGTGATTAACATTTCTCATGGCGCCTTCGGGCTTTTGGGTGCATATGCGGCCTACAGCCTCCTGCAGTACTTCGGAGTGGATCCCGTCGCTTCGGCGGCGATGTCCGTGCCGGTGCTGTTCCTTATGGCCTGCGGGCTGTATCAACTCCTCATCAGGCCCATCTCCAGAGCAAAGAATGTCGTTATGGCGTCAATGATTCTTACCTTCGGCCTAGCCATCATCCTGGAAAACATCATGGCCCTCATCTGGAAAGCTGATCCGCGGGTTCTGACCCCGACCTATTCAAGCGGCGCCTTAATCGTGGGTCCTTTCTATTTTCAGTATCCCCACCTCGTCGGTTTCGGGCTGTCCCTAGTGGGGATAACGGTTCTTTACCTCTTTCTGAAAAAAACATACACGGGGATGGCTGTGAGAGCTGCCTGGCAACAGCCCGAGGCTGCCAGGCTGTATGGCGTCAACCTGTTCCAGATCAGCATGATCACCTTTGCCCTTGCCGTCTCCACGGCCGGGGCAGGGGGGATCTGCCTGGCTCTCCTTAATTCTTTTGAGCCCCATTCGCATAATCTCTGGCTGATATATCTCTTTCTTGTTGTCATTGTGGGCGGGGTAGGCAACGTCATCGGCACGGCTCTGGCGGGGCTGATCATCGGCGTGATCACCGGACTCTCCATGGCCTTTCTACCCTTCCAATGGGTAAACCTGGTGACCTTCGGCCTCCTTATGGTATTTCTCATTTTCCGGCCCCACGGTATCTTTAAGCAGGAGGGGGTATAATGAATAAATATTATCCTGCCGCACTGGCAATCCTAATCATCCTTTTAGCCGCGTTCCCTGCCATCGGGCCGGAGGTCTATTATCTTTCTTTCATGTTTTCCGTATTCATGTATGTCATTTTGGCCTCCTCCTGGAATTTTATCGGCGGCTACGCGGGCTATCTTTCCTTCGGTCATGCCGCCTTCTTCGGCATCGGAGCCTTTGCCACGGCGAAAATGGCAACAGCTTTTCAGTTGCCGCCTCTGCTGACAATGCTGGCATCTATACCCGCCGGGGGCATAGCCGCCCTGATTGCGCTGATTATCGGCTATCCCTGTCTCAAAATCCGGGGACCATACTTTTCCGTCGTGACCCTCTGTTTTGCCTTTGTTGTAGACCTGGCGGTGAAAAACATCGAGTGTCTGGGCGGCGCCGAAGGACTCTGGATGAAGTTTATGGATCTTCCGGAAACGACAGCCCGCACCATTATGTATGAAGCCATGCTTCTGCTTATGGTGATTACGCTGGCCGCATCCTGGTTTCTCGGACGTTCCCGCTTCGGCACCGGCCTGACGGCGATTCGTTCCGACGAAGAGGTAGCGGAAACCATGGCCGTCCCGACAGCCATGCTCAAGATCAAGGCTTTTGTTCTCTCGGCATTTTTTCCGGGTGTTGCCGGCGGGCTGTTCGCTTACTACTTAGGCTACATTCACGCCGACGCCGTTTTCAGCATCAACATTTCCATACTTATTGTTCTGATGGCGATGTTCGGGGGTGGGGGCACCTGGCTGGGGCCAATCATCGGGGCCGTCATTCTTACCGTTGTCAATGAAGGCCTCTCCACCTTTGCCCAGGCGGAAATTGCCCGGATAATCTATGGTACTCTTTTCATCGTTGTTACAATCTTTATGCCCAACGGCATTATTGATTTCTTCCGGAAAAAGAGCGGCCAGACATAGTGTCTCGTCAACTATCGAGTGTCGGATAGAGGCGGCGCAGTTTTATCCTGGCATCCTCGGCAGTGAATTGCCAGTTTACCTTAGGGACTTACAAATTATTAAA
>DNYQ01000262.1 GCA_003506745.1 Syntrophaceae bacterium | reverse complement strand
ATCTTCACGTCGATTTCACGGTCCCTGGTGAGGACGTCCTGAGCATGCTTGATCTTTTTGCCTTTGCCTAGTTTGGAAATATGCAAAAGCCCGTCCACGCCCGCTTCCAGCGTGATAAACGCGCCGAAATCCGTCAGCCGCGATACCCGGCCCTTGTGAATGCTGCCTTCCATGTAGTTCTGCACGACGTCGTTCCACGGATCGGGGAGCGTGTCCTTGAACGATAAAGTCACCCGGTTGTTTTCCCAATCCAGATTGATAATGACGGCTTCAATGGTGTCGCCCGGCTTGTAGAGCGATTTCGTGTCTTCCACCCGGCCCCAGGTCATTTCGGAAACCGGCAGCAGCGCCTGCATGCCGCCGATATCGACAAACGCGCCGAAGTCGCGCACGGAGGTGACCACGCCCTGCACGGTCATTCCTTTTTTCAGGGTCTCTTTCAGCGCGGATTTTTTCTCCTGTTCGATTTTTTCGAGGAGCGGCCGGCGCGACAGGATGATCTTGCGGCCGTTTTCTCCATACTCGATGACGATGAAGTCGAATTTTTTGCCGACATAATCCGCGGCATTTTCGCTCCTTCTTATTTCCATTTGCGAGAAGGGGCAAAATCCGCCGGCGCTGGCGCTGATTTTTACCAAAAAGCCTCCCTTGACTTCTTTCTCCACCGTGGCTTCCAGAGGAATCGCGTTTGCGTAAGCGTTGGCTAAAAACTCATCCACACTTTTGCGCGCCAGCAGTTTGGTGGTAAAGAGTCTTTCGCTGTGACGCGACGAAAGAAAATAGGCGATGACCGTGTCGCCTTCTTTAACGGTCAGATTGCCTGCGTCATCGAGGAACTCCTTTTTATCCATATAGCCCTCGCTTTTGGCGCCCAGATCGATGAAAATCCATTCCGGGGAAATTTTGACAATCAGGGCTTCCACTTTTTCACCCACAGAGAAACGCTTGGGAGTGGCGTAGGATTCCTCGAACATTTCAGCAAAAGTTTTTGTGTCTTCCATATATTGGTGTCCTTTTGATTTTAGTGCGCGCTTCAATATCATGAAAAGTTTCTTTTGTCCTTCTTAAAATGATGATTCTGTCCGTGAAGCAGTTTAAAACTCAAAAAACTCTGGATAAATTGAAAAATATGTATTATGCATTGCGCTACAAATATCTAAGGAGTTAAGTAACTTATGCGTTTTGAAATTTCCCGCGGCGGCAGCGGGATGACCTATGAAATCCGCAATATCGTGCTGATCGCGAAAAAAATGCAGGAATACGGATTGAAAATCATCTGGGAAAACATCGGCGATCCGGTGCAGAAAGGGGAAAATATTCCCGGCTGGATGAAAGATGTATTGATCGATATCATACGGGATGACAGCTCTTACGCCTACTCCCCCACCAAGGGCATGGACGCCACCCGCCAGTTTATTGCGGAGCGCACCAATGCGCGCGGCAAAGTGCAGATTACCCCCGAAGATGTGATTTTTTTCAACGGGCTGGGCGACGCGATTGCCCGCGCCTACAGTTCCATTCAGGTGGATGCCCGCATGATTATGCCGGAGCCGACGTATTCCACGCATTTAATGGCGGAAGTGCTGCACGCGTCGTTTCCACCCAACACCTACCGGATGAATCCCTACAACAACTGGCATCCGGATTTGCGCGAACTGGAGCAGAAGGTTCGCAGCCACCGGGCGATTGTGGGCATTCTGATCATCAATCCCGACAATCCGACCGGTTTTGTCTATCCCGTCGAGGCCCTGGAGCAGGTTGTGAGGATTGCCCGCGAGAACGATTTATTTGTCATCGCCGACGAGACCTACATTAATATTGTTTACAACGGCAAAAAAACCGTGCCGGTCGGCGATGTGATCGGCGATGTGCCGGGTATTTCCATGAAAGGAATCTCCAAGGAACTGCCCTGGCCGGGCGCGCGCTGCGGCTGGATGGAAGTATATAATGCGGATAAAGACCCGATTTTTTCCCGCTTTATTAATACGATTTTACATCAGAAAATGTCGGAAGTTTGCTCCACCACGCTGCCGCAGATGGCGATTCCCCGGATCATGACGCATCCCGAATATAAAAATTATTTACGGGAGCGCATTGAGCACTATGAAAAACTCTCCGCCATCGCCTATGGTGTTTTAAAAGATGTTCCTTTTGTAATTGCCAACAAAAGCAACGGCGCATTTTACATGACGGTTCTTTTTAACGAGTCCGTGCTCAACGAGCGCCAGTTCCTCCCGATTGAGCAGCAGGAAGTGCGCCAGTATGTGGAAAGCCTGACGAAAGACATTGAATACGACAAACGGTTTGTTTACTACCTGCTGGCCTCCACGGGAATCTGCGTTGTTCCCCTGACATCGTTTTTCTCGCCGCTTCTCGGTTTCCGCATGACGCTTTTGGACAAGGACATTGAGGAATTCGAATACGTCGTCAAAACCATCGCCGTGAAAATTACCGAGTATATTAATTCGAGTAAGTAGTGGATGGTGGATAGTGAATGGTAACTTGAAAGTATTTTCATTTCCTCATCTCTATTCCACCTGATAGTTTCCCATAAAAAGAGCATCCAATTTAGCTGTCTGGTAACAATTTATCCATTTCAGAAAGGGGCGCAAGAATCATGGAAGGTTGGTCGGAAGAGGAAATAAAAGATAAAAATCTGATGGCACCCTGCGGACTCTATTGCGGAGCATGCGGCGTTTACATTGCGACGAGAGACAAAAACGAAAAGTTCAGGGAGATCATGGGCAACCTTTATAAGACAAAGGCGGAAGACACCCAATGTTACGGTTGCATGCAAA
>DNYQ01000026.1:1225-5099 GCA_003506745.1 Syntrophaceae bacterium | reverse complement strand
TGCGTGATGGGAACAGGCTTCGGCGATCAATACCTTATCGCCTGGCTGTAAGCTGTCAATGGCCGCTGCTCCCCGTGCCATGACGGCCAGATCGGCCTTTTGCCGCGCAAAAAGAATGGAAAAGGTAGTGACCGGAATTTCCGGCGGAACGTCGGCCGTAACTTTGAGAATGGCCTGAGAATCCGTCACAACAATGGCCGGTGGCGTTTTCAGATTGGCCAGCGTTGCCGCCAGTTCTCTTTCCTTGACGATAACCGCCGTAGCGTCATGATCCAGAATGTCGCGGATGGTCTGCACCTGAGGCAGGATCAGCCTGCCTTTGGGCGCCTGCAAATCAATCGGAACGACTAAGACGGCAAAACCGCCCGCAGGCAACAGATCGCCGATCAGCGACGGCGTGCCGATAAAATCAGCGGGTGCTTTTTCCAGTAATTGCTGCTTTAAATCGTTTAGATAAGTTTGGCGCTGGGTTTCGTCATTGCAGGAAACCGTCAGAACCCGCCCTGTTTTGTCCGTCATCATTTTTAAAAATGCAGGGGAAGGCTGGTGCAAATCAACTTTGTTGACAACAATCAAAATGGGTATTTTGCGGCCCATAGACTCGGCGAGAACCGTCTCCTCATAATTCGTCCACGTGTCGGCTTCCGTGACTAAAATGATGACATCGGCGCGGTCGAACACTTTGGCCGTTTTTTCCAGCCGCACACCCGATAGCTCCGATACATCGTCGAGGCCGGCCGTATCCAGAAACAACACGGGACCCAGCGGCAATAGTTCCATTGCTTTTTCCACGACATCAGTCGTTGTTCCGGCAACAGGCGAGGTGATGGCGATGTCTTGACCCAGCATTAAATTCAGCAGGCTGGACTTGCCGACATTGGTCCGTCCCATCAGTGCAATATGCAGCCGGTTTCCTTTTGGTGTGTTATCCACTATTTTTTATCCTTATAGCCCAGAGCGGTTAACTGATAGGGAGAAAATATCGTATCGATCAATTCAAGGCCTAGTTTTTCTTCCAGAAACCGCCGCATGTTTTTTTCGTTTCCCGCAGAAAATTCCGTGATCAACTGCGTGGCTTTTTCATAGCCGATTGCCGGCAGCAACGCTGTGATAATCATGGGGCTGGCGTTGAAATATTCATCACATTTTTCTTTGTTGGCCGTAATGCCAAGGACGTGCTGTGTAAGAAGTCCATCAATGTTGATCAGCAGTTCCAGTGATTCCAGGAGGGCTTGCGCCAGCAGGGGCAGAAATTCATTGATTTGCAGCGTGCCGCGGGCTGCCGTTTCGGTTACAATGCCGTCGTTGGCAATCACCTTGATGCCGGTCTGGATGGCTGCTTCCGCCAGAACCGGATTGACTTTGCCGGGCATGATGGACGAGCCGGCCTGTAACTGCGGCAGGCGGATTTCTCCTAATAGATTCATCAGACGCAGATCATTGGCCATCTTGATCAGATTGACCGCATGAGCCTTGAGAATTCCCGAAACTTCAACATAGGAATCAGCGTTAGCCGTTTCTCCCATAATATTTTCACCACGGGACAGACCCAGGCCGGTGACTTCTCTTAATTTTTCAACGACGGAAAAAATGTAGTCGCGCGGAGCGGTAAGGCCTGTCCCCACAGCGGTTCCGCCCAGATTCACCACGCGCAGGCGTTCTTCACATTTAAAAGTGCGCCAGCGGTCGCGCGAAAAAGCCTCGGCAAACGCTGAAAATTCCGCGCCAAGCGTAATGGGCACGGCTTCCTGCAATTCCGTCCGTCCCAGTTTAACTATAGCTGCGAATTCTTTTTCTTTTTCCTGAAACGCGCCTTGCAGATGCGCGATAATTTGTGCAAGTTCGCGCAAAGCCAAGGTTCCGGCAACTTTAATGGCCGTGGGGTAAACATCATTGGTGGACTGATGCAGATTTACATCTTCCAACGGATGAATCAAGTGATAATCACCTTTGCGACCCCCCAGAAGTTCAATAGCACGGTTGGCTATGACTTCATTGAGGTTCATGTTGGTTGATGTTCCCGCACCGCCCTGCAAGACGTCCACCGGGAACTGGTCGGCAAGCAATCCGGAGGAAATCTCGATGCAGGCTTTTTCAATAGCGCCTGCTTTTTCGGAGGAAAGACACCCGGTTTCAGCATTGGCCAGACAACAGGCTCTTTTCACTTGAGCCAGAGCACGAATCAGCGACGGGTTGACGCGGGTGTTGCTGATGTGGAAATTGGTGATGGCGCGCTGTGTGTGGATTCCCCAGTACGCATCGCGCGGAACATCGAGCTTGCCTAAGAAATCATTTTCCGTTCTCAGATCGATCATCTTCATATTTTACCCTGGAAAGCTTCAACAAAAAAGAGGTTTACCCGAAATGGGCAAACCTCTTTTTGCTAAATCTAATCGAAAAACTTCTTATTCATCTTTTCCGTGAGGCATTTCACTGCCTCTTTTTGTGTATTTGGTATGCAGCAGTTCATGCGACTTATGCCCCAGCGGTTCTTTGAGGAATTTGTCATAAAGCTTTTTCACCGATTCATTTTCATGAGATTGGCGTTTCTTCTGCACTTTGCCGTCATCCGCATAAAGCGCGGATGATCGAAGCACACGGATTTCGTTGTTGGTGGGAATAGGCTCGCCGCCGCCGGCAATGCAGCCTCCCGGACAGCACATGATTTCAATAAAAGCGTAATCGGCTTTGCCTTCGCGGATTTTATCCATCAGCTTGCGGGCGTTGCCCAAGCCATGCGCCACGGCGATCTTGACATCACCCAGCGGTCCCACTTTAACGGTGGCCTCTTTGACGCCTTCGAGGCCGCGCACGGGGGTAATATCCAGGTTGGGCAGGTTTTCGCCGGTAACCACTGCGTAAACCGTACGCAACGCCGCTTCCATGACGCCGCCGGTTGCGCCGAAGATCGTGCCCGCTCCGGTATATTCGCCCATCGGCGCGTCGTAGTCTTCATCCGGCAGATTTACAAAGTCAATGCCGCCTTCTTTAATCATGCGGCCTAATTCTCTGGTGGTGAGAACATAATCTACATCGCGATAACCGCTGCTCGCCATTTCCGGACGCTGCGCTTCAAATTTCTTCGCCGTGCAGGGCATGATGGAAACCGAAACGATATCCTTCGGGTCGATACCCGCTGTTTCTGCGTAATAGGTCTTGGCCAGAGCGCCGAACATCTGCTGCGGCGACTTGCACGTGGACAGATGATCCAGCAGATCAGGATAGAAATGCTCACAGAATTTGATCCAGCCCGGACTGCAGGACGTGATCATCGGCAGCGTGCCGCCTTCTTTCACTCTTTTGAGTAATTCGTTGCCTTCTTCGATGATGGTGAGGTCGGCGGTAAAATTGGTGTCAAAAACCTTATCAAAACCCAAACGGCGCAAAGCGGCGATCATCTTGCCGGTGACCAGGGTTCCCGGAGGCATGCCGAATTCTTCACCCAGAGCCGCGCGGATAGCCGGCGCTTCCTGAACAATAACATGTTTGGTCGGGTCCTGGAGAGCTCTCCAGACGGCATCCACATCATCTTTTTCGTACAGAGCGCCGACGGGACAGGCCATGATGCACTGACCGCAGGCGANNCAAAACGAACTTCTTTGAGACCAACAAATTCGGCTACTTTCTGCAGTTCGCAGCTGCCGTTTCTCACGCAGAAATTGCACTCCTGCGGATGATTGGCCAAAAGCAGTTCCACCACCATCTTTCTGGCCTGGCGCACTTTCTCTGTATTCGTATGGATGACCATGCCCTCGAACACGGGGAAAACACAGGCGGCGATCAGAGAGCGCTGACCTTCCACTTCAGTCATGCAGACGCGGCACGCGCCCGGAGTGTGATGAATTTCGGGCCAGGCACAAAGGGTGGGGATTTT
>DNYQ01000026.1:0-1199 GCA_003506745.1 Syntrophaceae bacterium | reverse complement strand
GTATTTCTCCTTAAATCGGTGCAAATATTAAACAGCCGCGTCGCAGCGCAGACAGCGGCAGGCTTCTTTCATCGCGTCTTCGCGGCTGAAGCCCAGCTCCACTTCCGCAAAACTCATCTTGCGGGTGGCATGGTGCATNNTCGGCGGCCTGATGGCCGGCGCCGATGGCCGCGATAACGGTGTCAGGACCGGTTTCCGCGTCGCCGCCCGCAAAGTAGCGGGGGTTCGTCGTGCGGGATTTAAAGCCTTTGCCGACATTGTAGCAATCCCATTTGTTGATTTCGACGCCGATGGTCTTGTCGATGAAGCTCATATCCGGCACCTGGCCGATGGCCGCCACGACGGCGTCCACACTCAGGGTGAATTCGGAGCCTTCGACCGGCACGGGTTTTTTGCGGCCGCTCGAATCGAAATCGCCCAGCGTCATCCGCTGACAGGTTATGGAGGCGACCTTGCCTTTGGCTCCGTCGATTTTCAGCGGAGCCACCAGGTATTCGATCTTAATGCCTTCTTCTTCCGCGGCCTTGATTTCCTCTTCGGCCGCCGGCATATCCTGCCTCAAACGGCGATAAAGAATGGTGACGTCGGAGCCGAGGCGAAGCGCGACACGCGCCGCGTCAATGGCGGAGTTTCCGCCGCCGATGACGGCCACCTTCTTGCCCAGCGTTTTTTCGCCTTTGAGCCATTTGTCTTCATTTTGGTTAAAGTCGCGCAGGAATTCCACGCCGCCGAACACGTTAGCCAGGTCTTCGCCGTCCACGCGCATCTTCTGGCTTTTATGGGCGCCGGTGGCCAGATAGAAATAATCAAAATCTTTTTCCAACTGTGCAAAAGAAATATCCCGGCCCACGCGGGTATTGAGGCGAATCTCAACGCCCAGGGAGGTAATATCGTCAATTTCCCGTTGCAAGATTTCACGGGGCAGGCGGTAAGAGGGAATACCCCAGCGCAGCATGCCGCCCGCATAGCCCAGTTCTTCAAAAACGGTCACTTTATAGCCGCGNNTTGCCGCGGCGGCACTTGGTCTGGCATTTGTGATCGCAGACGCGGCCGCAGACGGACGGAAAGGGATTGGTTTGCAAAAGAATCTTGTAAGCGTCTTCAAACCGGCCTTCGCGCACCAGCGCGATGTAAGATGGAATATCCATTTCGATCGGGCAGGTGTGCTGACAGGGGGATTTATACATGGCCGAGCAGAC
>DNYQ01000253.1 GCA_003506745.1 Syntrophaceae bacterium | reverse complement strand
CCGTCGAGATCAGGAAGTCTGAAGTTATGCCGGATGAAATAATTCTCCCTCTATCTTTCGCATAATTCCAGCAGGATGCCGCCGGTGGCTTTGGGATGAACGAAAGCGATCTTTGCGCCGCCTGCGCCATAGCGTGGTTTTTCATCGATCAGGCGAACGCCCTTGGCTTTGAGTTCGGCCAGCGCCGCCTCAAGATTATCCACCCGCAGGGCCATATGCTGAATGCCTTCGCCGTTTTTTTCGATATATCTGGCAATGGGGCCGGAAGGATCCGTGGACTCCAGAAGCTCGATTTCCGAATCTCCCACCGGAAAAAAACAAACTTTTACTTTCTGCTCGGCCACTTCTTCCACGCCTGCCGACGAAATGCCCAGCATTTCATAAAGCTTCGAGCTTTCCGCCAGATTTTTTACCGCAATGCCGATGTGATCAATTTTCAAAATGTTCATGCTTTCAATCTCCTTCTTCCCTAAAACTTCTCCCCCTTCAGACTGGCCAGCACTTTTGCGGCGGCGGTTGTGGGGGTGACGATCCCTTCTTCGACTTCCGTAAGTAACCGGGCCAATATCTCCGCCGCCGGGCTTTCGTAAAACCACTCCTCTACACCTTCGCACACCATGAATTTCAGCCACTCCCGGGCCTGTTCCTTCCGCTTTTTTAAGAGCTCGCCGCTTTGCGTCAGTTTGTCCCGATGATCGAGAACGATGGTGAGAATATTTTCCAGACCGGCCATGGTGATGGAACTGCAGGTGACCACCGGCGGCGACCAGTTTGCATAAGGCGGCGAAAGCAGATGAAAGGCCGTTTCATACTGGCGGCGCGCCATTTTGGCCCGCTCGACGTTGTCGCCGTCGGCTTTGTTGACCGCCACGGCATCCGCCAGCTCCAGCACGCCTTTTTTGATGCCCTGCAGCTCGTCTCCGCCCCCGGCGATCATGAGNNTCATTGACGGCCAGCTTTTCCATCCGGGTTTTATCGGCCAGAATGCTGCCGCCTGTTTTGGGAGAGCTGGGATCAACCGCCAGAACTGCCACCCGGTAGCCTTTGTGCGTCAGCATCGTTCCGAAACTTTCGATGAATGTGCTTTTGCCCGCGCCGGGCAGGCCCGTTATGCCCAGGCGCAAAGCCTTGCCTGTGCAGGGCATCAACGCGTCCAGAATTTTCCGCGACAACTCCTGATCGGCGGGCAAAGCGCTTTCGACGAGAGTGATCGTTTTGGCCAGCATGCGCCGGTCGCGATCCAGAACGCCCTGAATATAGGGCTGCACATCTCGTTTTTCCATGGTCGTCTCGCTTTTTTCTGTTTATACCGGAAGGCCCTGTGATCGGCAACCGAAATTTTCACGGCAAGAGGATTTGAATATCCCAGGGAAAGCCAATGGGTGTAATAAATTGAATTGTCAAACCCGGCGGTTTCAGTTATAGCGTCGGCATCATGATCGGATCATAATTTCTCTTTTCCGGCAGTTAGGGGAAGGAATGGAAGACCAAGATGAGCGATAAAAAACACGGCAGATTCTGGCCTACTCCGAGTCGCCGCCGTCCCATTCTCCGGCGGTCAGCCTGAGCTTCCTGCCGGTCATCGCCAGTCTGGTGCTGATTATTCTCGGTCAGTTCCTCGGCGCNNCATTTCACCGGACAAACTGCCGCTACGATTGCAGCACCTGCATCAAACCCTGACTATGCTGTCGAATGGCTTTATTCTGACCGGGCTTCTCTGGGGCAGCATGCTCGCCTTTCTGATTGATCACCGGGCGAAACTGGCTGCTCTGTGCGCTTTCGTCTGCGCAGTGCTGACACTCTTCGGCGTCATTCATTCGATTTGGCCCACCGGAGAACTTTATTGGCTCTGGCGGGTGGCCTCCGATGCACATTACATACTTGCCCTGGCGTACCTGGCCCTGTCAGGCATTTTGTTGATATTGACCGGGAGACCTGATAAAGAAATTCATCTTCATTGAGAGGAGGCAAGGTGTGACAAAATCTTATCAGGACAAGGTCGTTTCCGCCAAGACGGCGATCAGCTCCATTGCTCGCGGCAAAAGGGTTTTTATAGGCTCTTACTGCGGCGAGCCGCAGCATCTCGTGAATGCGCTCATCGACCATACCGACCATTTTTCCGACGTGGAAGTGGTTCGCTTTCTCAATCTGGAAGGCTCTCTCATGGGTCAGGTGGCGGCCGACGGATCGGCGCAAAACCATTTTGCCGATGTGGCGGGGCTGGTGGACTTCAGCCGCGGGGCGGCGATGGCGCCGGGCGGCAAATCCATTGTCGTTGTCCCTTCAACCAGCGAGGACGGTCGGACAAGCAACATCGTTCTGGAGCAGGCTGCGGGGACCGTGGCCATCCCGGCTGCGGACGTGACTTACGTGGTCACCGAATACGGCGCCGTCAACCTGTTCGGCAAGAATGTGCAGGAACGCGCCATGGCGATGATCAGCGTCGCCCATCCTGATTTTCGCGAAAGTCTTTTTGAACAGGCCCGGCGCGAGGGTTACATCGGTCAGGACCGCAAATTGTACGAATCCCGGTTTGGCGTTTATCCGGCCTGGCTGGAGGAGGTTTTGACCATCGCCGGCCAGAAGGTCACGCTGCGTCCCGTCAAGACNNTTTTTTTATGCCGCCCACTTTTGTCCTTTTGATGCGTATTCATAGACCAGATCATAAAGTTTGTTACTTTTTTCCTTGAACAAATCTTTTTCGTAGGTTTCCGGTAAATCCTTGTCGAGCACTTCTTCAATAGCCAATTTGACGCGCACTTGACTTTGTCCGTCTTTAAACCAGTCCTGAATCAAAACTTTCGGCCTGCCTTTGATCAGGCGCTGTAAAAGGTCGCGTGCTGCGTTTTTGACTTTGATTTCCTCTGTCTTTGTCATTTTGTCTTTTTTCAATACATCGTAAAGTTCAAGCTCGTCTTTGGAAAGACCTTCTTTGGCGAAGCGTTCATCTTCCTCTTTTAAGCCTTCCGCATATTTAACCAGTTCATCAAAATAATTTTCCGTTGCCGTGCCGCCGGCATTGTAGCGGTTGATGATTTCCTGAAGCTTTTGGGCAAAATCGGTGCGGGTGCTGTTCTCCTTGAGCATCACTTCCAGCTTCTTTTCAATAAACTCCCGCAGGTTGGTAATCTCAATGTTTTTGAATTCCTTTTC
>DNYQ01000281.1:911-6531 GCA_003506745.1 Syntrophaceae bacterium | reverse complement strand
CTTATTTCAGCAGAAACCGGGCCTTAAGAGGTGATCATGGTCGGTAATGACAATGAAAGAGAACCCGAGGTCCTCGTAGACATCGGCCGCTTCCTGAATGGTAAGCCTGCCATCGGAAAAAGCCGTATGGACGTGGAGTTGACCCTTTAAATTCATGGATTCCCTTTGCAATCGTTTTCCATCCGTCATCATTCTTATCAACAGGGAACGCGGTGGTCCGGCCAAGCAAAATGGAAACGTCGTTAAGCTGCATTTGCCCGCATTTCTTCAGCGATCTCACATCAGCATGGAGAAACACGAAGTGTAGATAGCAACAATGATGCCAAGAAAAAATAACTTATAAATTATAAATCATCAATTATAAACGGATGTTACGCAGGTTCCTTCCTTACGCGAAGCCTGCATGCAGTCCCCATGGGGGCATATGTTACTATAGCGACAGAAGGCTTGACAGAGATGGGAATCCACGGTAGGGTCCATGTCACCACACAAATCGGGGGGGGGAACCGCTATGCCGAAAAAAAATGCAGCATTCTTCCAACTATCCGAAGAGACAAGGGACATTATCTACAGACTTGCCGCCTTTAACGAATATTTCTCTGTGGACTGGTTTGCAGGGAGGCCGGACTGGCTTCCGTCCAGAATCTTTGATGTCATCGTCTTTCTCGAAAAACAACGGTGGATCGTGTCAAGAAGCGGTGGAAACGGATACTATGAATGGACCCCGAAATTTCCCCGGGAAGAAGTTCTCCGTCACAGCGAAGGGGACATCATGCCGCGGTATTATCGGGAGGCCATTAATATCCTCATCGAAAAGCTGCCGGAGAGTGAGGAGCATTATACCGATATTGCGCAGAAATGTCTTCTGGCGGGCATTCAAAAATCGGATATCGAGATCATCTACCGGGCGGCTGTTTTTGAAGAGAAGAGCCATCGCATCTCTGCCGCGATCAAACTATACCATCGCCTGCTGGAGTTCATCGCCGATCAGGTCCTCGACCAAAGCGAACAACCGGACATCGGGACCTGCGAAATCTTTATCCGGGCCGTGGAACGTCGCGCCTCTCTGTCTCTGTTCCATCCGAATCTGAAGGCGATCGACCGTTTTCTTTCCCTGGCTTTGGATATGGCCGCATGCTTCACCAATCTCAAAACCCAGGCCTCTCTGCAATTATTGATCGGACAAAACTATTGGATGTCGTTTCAGTATGAAAAGGCCCTCCATCACTTTGACCAGGGATGGGAAATGGTCGGCCGGATCAAGGACGATGCCTTGTATCGCAGAGCGCTGCAACTGCAAGGGCTTGCCCATTGGATTAAAGGCAACTTAAGCCGGGCGATTCAGTCTTACGAGGATTCCCTGGGCAAGCTGGATTCCATTGCGGCAGATGATTTCTCGCTCCTGACGGCCCTTCAGCTTGCCCTGTGCTACACCCAGATGGGTATGCCTCACCGGGGCATGGGCATTTCCGATTCCATTCACAACCAGGCGAAAAAGAACCGGAACTGGCCTCTGGTCTCGTATGCCCTGACAACGACGGGGACCATTCTCCTGGAAATCAGACAACTGGAAAACAGCCAGGCCTATTTCGAAAAGGCGTTGGCGCTGGCCCGGCAGGAACGTGTCCCGATGGCCGAGGTGCTGGCGGGGATAGGCCTGTCGGACATCGAATGCATCAACGAACATTTTGATCAGGCAGCCGAACATTTCAAGGTCCTTTGGAAAATCCGTAAGTCCAGTTGGTATCATACGCTGAACACCTCCCATGTCTTCGATGCCGGCTACAGACTCATGAGGCATAACATGTCGCCCGTCGAGTTGGGACCTGTGATCGACTATTTATACCAATTGAAGAAGGAGCAAATCAATCCTCTCGTTTATGCGACGATTCGCCGTCTGCAACTTCATTGGATGGAAGACGACAAACCCCCGCAGGTAAAAATTCAGGAGCTCCTGCAATTAAAGAAAATGGTGGAAAAGAGCGGCGCCACATTGGAAAGGGCCAAGATCCGCATCGATTTGGCCCGTCTTTATCTCCAGATGAACAATTGGCCGAAGGCGGAGGCCCATAGCCGTAAGGCGTGGGATTTCCTGAAATCCGTCGCCAAAGACGTCTTTCCCGCCGATATGAGACAGTTGATTCCCCCGGAGCCGTTTGCGAAGAGCGGTCGCCTCTTCGACCTGGTCATCGAGATGGGCGAGGCTTGGGGAGGTCAGAAAAATTCGGAACAGCTCATCATCAAAATCATCAACGCCGTCTCCCGGCTGACCGGGGCCGAGCGGGCCGCAATCTTCATCAAGGATGGCGAGACAGCGGAATTGAAAATGGTCGCATCGAGGAATCTGATCCCGGAAGATATCCCGGACGCAACCTTCTCGCAGATGATCGATATCGTCCGGACGGCCGCCGACAGCAGCGACGGCGGGATCATTCAGCGCGAGCTGGAAGATCCCGAGGCGCAGGGCTTCCGCCGCGTCATCACCGTTCCCCTGATGATTGAAGAGGGGCGGTCCATGGGTGCGCTGTATCAGGACGGTCGCTTCTGCTTTACGGATATGGATCGCGACGGGCTCAAATTGCTGTCGGCCCTGGCTTCCCAGATTGCCGTCTCCATCGACCGCGTCCACGCCTACAACAAAATCGCCAGACTGCAGATTCAGATGAGACATGAACAGCGACAGG
The DNA here is from genome assembly GCA_003506745.1 of Syntrophaceae bacterium. Classification (GTDB taxonomy): domain Bacteria; phylum Desulfobacterota; class Syntrophia; order Syntrophales; family Smithellaceae; genus UBA8904. The sequence goes on along the minus strand of DNYQ01000281.1, from coordinate 3,847 downwards.
GCCCGGACAAGGGGGGGGGATGTCTGCCCACCGATGACATCATCGGGGTCAGCAAGGCCGTTGAAGACCTGCATGAACTGATCCATAAAGTGGCGCTGACCCAGTCAACCGTATTCATCAACGGCGAAACGGGCGTCGGCAAGGAACTGGTCGCCCGGGCCATCCATCGCACAAGTCCGCGCGGTGAGGGACCCTTTATTCGTGTCAATTGCGCCGCCCTCCCGGAAACCCTGATTGACAGCGAACTCTTCGGCCATGAAAAAGGCGCGTTCACCGGAGCGATCCGGACCAAAGAGGGGCGCTTTGAACTGGCCGACAACGGCACGATCTTTCTGGACGAGGTCTCCGAATTGCCCCTATCCACCCAGAGCCGGCTGTTGCGCATTCTTCAGGAAAAGGAATATCAGCGGGTGGGCGGGACGAGGACCCTTCATTCCGATTTTCGCCTGATCACGGCGTCCAACAAAAATCTGGCGGACGAGGTTGCCCAGGGGCGATTCCGGGCCGATCTCTTTTTCCGCTTGAACGTCTTTCCCATCAATGTCCCGCCCCTCCGGACGAGGAAAGAGGATATTCGCCCGCTGGCATCCCACTTCCTGAAACTTTTCTGCACCCGATATGACCGGATCGAACCGGACATCTCCGATTCCGAAATGGAAAAGATGCAGGCCTACCCCTGGCCCGGAAATGTCCGGGAACTGGCGAACATGATGGAACGGGCGGTGATCCTGGGCGAGCCAAGAATCAAATTCCTTGCACCGGGACCGTCCGGAACGACGGCGGAAGCTGGTAACAGGCCTCAGACCCTGCTTGAAATAGAGAAGGCGCATATCCGGAAGACCATCACCCTGACCCATGGGAAAATCGGGGGAAGCGATGGCGCATCAGCGCTCCTGGGACTGAAACGAACGACCTTGATTAAGCGCATGAAGCGACTGGAGATCACCGTGGAAAAATCTGCATGAACAACCGGCCTATGCCATTTTCCCCACCCTCCAGGTCGAGCATCACGGGCTGGAAGCGGCGCATAAGCCCATGAACCACCGCGAAAGCGACCCTTGATCCACCACCAAGAAAAATAAAGAACCTCGTTGATCCTGATAAATCAGGGTGATAGAGTTTTTCGCGAAGAAAAAACCATCATCAACGAGGTGAAGCGAGTATGTCACAAGGAGTGTTGGGATTCAAGTACGAAGAAGAGAAGCGGATGACCGGACCAGGACCCAACAGAATGAGTCCCAAAACCATAAAACACCCGTCCACCTGAAAGTTGGTGGTGGATTATGGTCAAGTCATTCTATTGACTTTTGTCCTTGTTTAAACTAAAAAGATTCAAAAGTTCGTGTTAATGACTCATTGGGACCTTTGCACAAGCAGGTCAATCCATTAATTTTGTCATACCGGCGCAGGACGGTATCCAGTTTTTTAAGTATTTCCTGGATTCCGGTTCGCGTGCCCTACANNTCTGTAAATCAGGCTCTGCGGTCATTGGCTGACATTATCAAGCGGCAAAAGAAAGTGGCATAAGCAGCTTTTCCCCTTCTTGGGAAAGGTCGCTCATTGTAAATCCGTTACTGTAACATCACACCAGGAAATGCGAAGCCCAAAGGCTGTCAAAGAAACGTGGGTGGTAGAGTCTGGCGGCGCGTCGGGAAAGTTTGCGCACCTTACCCGGGGAGACCCCGATTATGAGAGTAGTTGGGGAGTCAGCAGAGGCCGTAGTAGCGAAGACGCCCGTTGAAGGACGGGAAGAGCGAAGGGCCGAAAGGTAAAAGAACAAAGCTAAAGGCAGACTATTGCCAGAAGCGCGAGCCTCCAGGAGCCGAAGGGCGCGACAAAACCGGTCACCACCCTTCGGGCGCAGAGAAGCCCAAGGGTGAAGCCCGTCAAGCACGACAGCGTTGGAAGGCAAGTGGAAGGCGACACGAAAGCCGGAAAGAAAGCGATGTACGAGCAACTGATGGAAGAAGTTGTCAGGGATGAGAACGTGGCGTCAGCGTTGCGGGCAGTCATGCGCAACAAAGGAGCGCCGGGAATCGACCATATGACGACGGCGGAACTGGAAGGGCATCTCAGGCAGCATTGGGCATCGATCAAGAGCAAGCTTTTGGTTGAGATGGTATGACTGGAAAGGACGCCCGAAGAAGCTCAGAGCGCTGGGATGCACACCCAGGCAATGCAAGACCGCCCATAGCTCGAAAGGGGCATGGCGCACTGCAAAATCGCCGAGCCTTCAGACAGCTCTGTCAAACGCAACCCTGCGTCGATATGGCTTTCTGATGCCGTCAGAGGCTTTCGGATAAACCGATGTACCTAATCGCCGGATGCGGAAAACCGCATGTCCGGTGGTGTGGGAGGGTCACGGGGCGCAATCCCCGCGACTCGACCCGATCTGGGGCATGCGGAATGGCAGAAGAGTAAACCCTTCGATAAACTCAGGACAGGCCCAGTCGAACCAGGAGTGAAAAAGGGAAAATGATGAAATTAAGGTACGTCATCGCTGTCTGGGCAATCGTGTTTTTCGCAGCCAATGGTTTGGCCGCCGAAAAATGGATCACCCTTGTGCATACCAATGACATGCATTCCCACTTTCAGGGGTTTTCGCCGGAAATAGACTATCAACCCTTCACGATGAATGCCGATAAGACGCGCGGCGGCTGGTCGCGCGTGGCCACAATCATCAACAATACTAAAAAAGAAAAAGCCAATCCCGTCCTGGTGGTCGATGCAGGCGACTATACGATGGGCTCTTTTTTCCACATGCTCGCCCGTGAAGAGGCGTTCGAACTGCGCCTGCTCAAAGCAATGGGTTATGACGTCATCACGCTGGGCAATCATGAATTTGACCTGAAACCGGCGGGACTGTCCGCCACTTTAAGAACAGCCAAAGCCAAAGGCGGTATGCCCCAAATCGTTTTCGCCAATGCCGTCTTCGA
>DNYQ01000281.1:0-892 GCA_003506745.1 Syntrophaceae bacterium | reverse complement strand
GGCATTGATATTATTATCAGCGGACATACACACACCAAACTGGACAAGCCCCTCGACGTGAACGGTACGATCATCGTTCAGGCCTGGTGCTATGGCATGCAGGTGGGTATCCTGGATATCGCGTATGACGGCGGCAAAGTAACCCTGAAAAACTATACGGCCATGCCGGTCAACAGCGCAGTTGCCGGCGACCAAGCCATCCAAAAGCTTATTAATTCCTTTAAACAGCAAATCGATGCGCAATTACTGGCCGCCGATCATTTGTCCTATGATCAAGTGATCGGTGAAACGAAGTGGGATCTGACGGATACGGCGGAGGAATCGCCACTGGGCAATATGATCGCGGATTCGATTCGCTGGTATGTTAATTCATTGAATTCGGATAAAAATGATCCATCCAGCCGCGTGGTCGTCGCAGTGGAATCCAACGGCGTCATTCGCGACAGCCTCCTTGCGGGCAAAACCGGAAAGATCACTGCGGGCGATTTATTCCGCACCATTCCCCTCGGCATCGGCGTGGATAACACCATGGCCTATCCGCTAATCTCCTTTTATTTATACGGTTATGAGTTAAAAAGGGCGCTGGAAATTCTGACCAGTGTCCGGCCGATCAAAGGCGATGATTATTATCTGCAAATTTCCGGGCTGCGGTTTACATACAATCCGCGCCGGGTTATTTTTGACCGTGTCACCGATATTGAAATAGGCAGTGAAGAAGAAGGATACCTGCCCCTCGATTACAGCGCACCCAATAAGCGGCTCTACCGGGTGGCCGCCAATATTTATAACGCTACATTTTTAAAAGAAGAAGGCCGTTTCACCTATTCAATGCTGGATATTGTGCCGAAAGATAAAAACGGCAGGGCCATAGAAAAGCTGTCCGCGGCACTGG
>DNYQ01000153.1 GCA_003506745.1 Syntrophaceae bacterium | reverse complement strand
ATGCGTGCCACTGATTCAGGTAATAAACTAAAGGATGTAAAAGAAATGACAACATTGTTGACAATAATTCATGTTTCAGCGTGTGTAACCCTGATTCTGATTGTCTTGCTTCAGGCAGGCAAGGGCGCTAATATGGGCGCCGCATTCGGCGGGTCCAGCCAGACGGTTTTCGGCTCCAGCGGTGCGGGCACTTTTCTGGGAAAAATGACGGCGGCGGTCGCTATCATTTTCATGCTGACGTCGATCACGTTAACTTACACGGCATCAAGAAAGACATCGGGTTTGATGGATAAGGCATCAACCCCTGTGACCAGGCAAACGAGTCCTGCAGCACCAATGCCGGCGACTCCGGCGACTGTTCCCGGCGCGGCGAATACACCGGCAGCGCCGGCGGCGAAATAAAATTGTTCTTTTTAGATCTGCAAACCGGTTTACCTGGACAAAAAACAATCAACGGTTATGCGGTATGAATATCGGATGTTTATGGGTTGCCGAAGTGGTGGAATTGGTAGACACGCCATCTTGAGGGGGTGGTGAGCACCGCTCGTCCGGGTTCAAATCCCGGCTTCGGCACCATTTATAAATCAATAGCTTATGTCAAACAGACTTGTCCGTCGAACTGGAGAATCCGTTCGAGATCACTTCCGTAGCGCTTGTATTTTTCGGGCGATAAAATATCCTGAAGACTGTCCCTGTTTTGCACCAGTTCGGCCAGCGTGTCGTCCGGCATAAACATGAATACCGCGCAATTGGTTTCCCTGGCCTGTTCAAATCGCCAGACGTAAAGCTTTTTGAGCAGTTCCTTCTGCTCGCGTGCCAGAGCGTAATATCCTTTGATCTTCGAATAACCCCTTCGATCAAATACTCTTTCCTGCCAGTTGGCGGCCGCTATTTTGTCAAAAGCCCCTGCGGCGGATTCTTCCAGTCCCTTTTCCCTTAAGGCGGTTTTTTGCTTTTCATAAAGCGCCGGCAACAGGGTCACATCCTGAACGGCATATTCCAGCTGTTCCTCCGTCAGCGGCCGGTGATCCCAGCGGGAGCGCTGCATTTTTTTGCTTTTTTTCAGTTCCACACCCAGGAATTCCTTGATCATTTTGTCCAGGGAAAGCTGCTTGAATCCCAGGATCATCGCCGCCCGATGCGTGTCAAAAATGTTTTTAAATTCAAAGCCATAGTCTCTTTTAAGCAGGCGAATATCGTTGTCCGCCGCATGAAGGACCTTTACAACGGATTTATTTTTAAAGGGTTTGTCTAAAAAGGATAAATCCAGGTTTGCCGTTGCATCCAGAACATAGGTTGTCGTCGGGGCGTAAATCTGGATTAAACACAGTTTTTCCCGAAAATACCGAAACGAATCATATTCCGTATCTATGCCTAATATCGAAGCTTTTCGCAAATGGTCGGCGGCGCGTGTTGCGGCTTCGGGTGTGTTGACCAGCAGCCAATCCGTATTCATGAAAGGCTACTTAACCGAAACGGACATTTAATGCCATAAAAAATGATGCCTTTTCCCTCAGAAGGCAGATAGCAGAGGCCTACTTATCCAGTTTCATTAAACTATTATGCTTTACAAAAAAATAAGATATGTTACGTTTGATTTCAGAGTAAAAAAGAAAGGTCTGCTGCCGCCTGTCATGAGTAAACAGTGGTTGTTGATGCTTGTAGTAATCTTTCTGGGAGGCTGCAATATGCAAAATCGATTTCTTTATTTTCCCAATGACGAACGGCCGACGGAGGCAATGCTGGCGGCGGAAAATATGGCGTTTTGGCCCAAAGCAGGAGCGGATTACCGGGGATTTGTTTCCGCAGGGGACGCGCCCGCGCCTTCGGGAACCATTGTTCTTTTCCACGGCAACGGCGGAACGGCCTTTGATCGCGTTTTTTATCGTGATCCGCTTGCAAATCTTGGTTTCCGGATCCTCCTGGCGGAATATCCTCAATATGGCGGTCGTCCGGGAAAAGTGGGGGAAAAACCGTTTGTCGCCGACGGCCTGGAAACCGTTCGCCTTGCCTATGAACAATACGGAGAACCGCTTTATCTTTTAGGGGAATCCCTGGGCTGTGGTGTTGCCGCCGCAGTCGCAAAACAAACAACCGTCCCGGTTTCCGGGATCATCCTGATTACGCCCTGGGACACGCTGGCTTCGGTTGCCAAATCGCTTTTTCCCTTTTTGCCGGTAAAGCTGGTTCTCACCGACAAGTATGACAGCATTGAAAATCTAAGCAAGTTTCCCAGGAATATCGCTGTGGTCGGCGCTGAGCATGATGAAATCCTGCCCATCAAACACGCGCACAATTTATACGCCAATTTACCCGAAGGCAAAAAACGAATGTGGGTCATAAGGGGCGCAGGCCATAACGACTGGCCGTATTATGCAAACGACTCTTTATGGAAAGAGATGACTGACTTTGTTAAAGTCCGACCGGAGTAGATAAAAGGAGGGACCCCACGATTTACCGGCGAGTAACTTTATCGCGCGTGATTCAAATCAACGCGCTTCTGCTTTTATTGTTTGTGCTGCTGGGGATTATTGCGCTTGGCCTGGGTGCAATTCATATTGCGCCCGCCGGCGTGGTCCGGGCCATTGCAGACGCGTTTTCCGGTAAAGGGTCTGCGTCCGAAGAAGAGCTGATTCTGTTTTCCGTCCGTCTGCCGCGGATTTTGTTTGCCGGCATTGTCGGCGCATCTTTGTCCGTAAGCGGGGTGGTCTTTCAGGCGCTGTTGCGCAATCCGCTGGCCGATCCTTATGTGCTGGGCATTTCCGGCGGGTCGGCGCTGGGGGCGATTATCGGAATTGTCCTGGGCGCGGGTTCCTTTTATCTGGGTGTGCCGTTTCTGGCGTTTTGCGGCGCACTGGTTACCGTTTTTCTGGTGTTTATCGTGGCCGGAGGATCGCGCGGATTGATGTTGGATAATTCACTGCTGCTGGCCGGCGTCGTGGTCAATTCTTTTTTTTCCGCCGCCATTCTTTTTGCCCTGTCCATTGTGAACAGCATGGAGCTGCACAGCATCAGCTTCTGGCTGATGGGCGATCTGTCCGGCGCGGCGCTTAAAGAAACCGCCGGGGCCGCCCTGTGTCTGTTCATTGGTTTTGGAATTCTTTACGCGCAGGCGCGAAAACTCAACCTGATGGTGCAGGGCGAGGAAACTGCTATGCAGTTGGGCGTCAATGTCCGGGCGACGAAATACGCGCTCCTGATCGTGACATCGCTTATGACATCCGTGGCCGTTTCGCTGGCGGGTATTATCGGCTTTGTCGGCATCATGGTTCCACACATGATGCGCCTGGTCTTCGGCTCCGATCATCGTCTGCTTTTGCCTGCGGCGGCGCTCTTCGGCGCTTCTTTTCTGGTCGTGGCCGATACGCTGGCGCGTATCCTCCTGGCACCCGCGGAATTGCCCGTTGGCGTGATCACCGCCCTTTGCGGCGCGCCTTATTTTATTTTTCTCATGAGAAAGAAGGTCCAGGGGTAATGCCGATAATTTGCGCGAAAAATATCTGTTTTCGCTATGCGGCCAAACCCGTTTTGGAGGAGGTGTCGTTTGCCCTGGAAGCGGCGCAAATCGTCGCGATGATCGGACCCAACGGTTCCGGCAAAACCACGCTGCTTAAAATGCTCAATGCCACGCTTTTTCCGAATTCCGGGCAGGTGCTTATTGAGGGTCAAGACACAAGGCACTGGCCTCGTCAGGCAATCGCCCGGACGGTGGCGATTGTTCCGCAGGAATCACCCGCTATTTTCCCGTTTTTCGCGGAAGAAATTGTCCTGATGGGGCGCTTTCCCTATTTGCGTTCTCTGGCGTTTGAAGACAAAAAAGATTACAGGATTGTCCAGGATGTAATGGCCCGGACGGATTCCCTTTCCTTTGCTCACCGTCGATTCAACGAGCTTTCCGCCGGCGAGAGGCAGCGCGTGCTGATCGCACGGGCCCTGGCGCAGGAGCCGAAAATTCTTCTTTTGGATGAAAGCACTGTTTTTCTGGATTTGAAGCATCAGGCGCAATTTTTGTCTTTGCTTCGCGAACTCAGCCGCAAACAGCATCTGACGGTTGTCTTTGTCACCCATGACCTCAATCTGGCCGCGCAAAACGCCGACCGGATTCTTTTACTTTACAACGGGAAAAAATATGCTATAGGTACTCCCGCGGACATTCTTACCGCGCGAAATATAAAAGAGGTTTACGATGTTGACGTGGGGATTGATCCCAATCCGCATAATGGATCGCCCCGAGTCACATTGATGACCTGAACAGACTGACCAATAAAGGAAGCCGGTTAAATTCCGGCGCTGCCCCGCAACTGTAAGCGGAACGAAATCCACAAAATCCACTGGCGTATTAACGTTGGGAAGGGTGGAAAGTAGGTTGCCGCAAGCCAGGAAACTTTATGGTGAGTCTAATTTACTTTGATCCCGAGGGGGAAAGGAGATGCTCCATGAAGCAAGTTCTAAAATCCGTTGTCATTCTTGTTTTATTCCTTTTAGTCATTGGTTCAGCCAGTTTTTCGTTTGCAGCGCCGGAGGGCAGTTCTCCGGACGAGGCGATACGCATGGAAGAGGTAGTTGTC
>DNYQ01000066.1 GCA_003506745.1 Syntrophaceae bacterium | reverse complement strand
GACTATCAGGAAAAAATTTTGGAACTCTTCGTTCAACTCGAGCTGGACATGTCCGGTCTTTACAGTCTTTTTGCCGTCAAATTTCCCAAATACAAAAATTTATGGGCCACCCTGTCTCAACAGGAACTGGATCATGCGGAACGGGTGAAAAAATTATGGTTCCTGGCAAGCAAAAATAAAATCGTCTTCGAAGAAAAGCTGACCAAAACCTACACGGTGAAAAGAGTATTAGACAGCGTCAAAGACGCCTATGCAAATGCCAAGGCAGATAAAATGAATCTGATGACCGCTTTATCCGTCAGCCGTGATTTTGAGCAATCCATTATTGAAAAGGAATTTTATAATTTTTTTACCGGCAAAGATCCCGAGACCAGGGTGCTGATCAACAGCATCAAGGGTGAAACTCTGGTGCATCAATCCATGTTGAAGAACGCATGGGAGGAAGAAAGAAAAATTACTTTAAGTTAATCCCTCCGGCAGCCGGATCAACCACCTCGCAGCAAGCTGTCGAGGTATGAAATGAACGTCGTGATATCGCAGCAAGCTTAAGGAGCATTAACGCTCGTCTTGCAACTGCGGGATTAAAAGATTAATCCTCCTTGCGGGCCTTCATTTGCCGGCGGGTGGCGTCCAGCTCCATCTTGCGCAGGCGCACGCTTTGCGGGGTGACTTCCACCAGTTCGTCTTCGGCAATGAATTCAATGGCCTGATCCAGCGACAGAATCCGCGGCGGACGCAGGATCACCGTGGCATCCGACGTGGAGGCCCGCATGTTGGTCAGCTTCTTTTCCTTGACGATGTTGACGTTAATATCCTGCGTGCGGTTTCGTTCTCCCACGATCATGCCCGCGTAAACATCCGTGCCGACAGCCACGATCATTTCGCCGCGGTCCTCCATGGCATAGCTGGCATAGCCCGTCACGCGGCCCGCGCGGTCGGCTACCAGCACGCCCGTATTGCGCTGGGGAATCGAGCCGAACCACGGCGCGTAATCTTCCAAGAGCGAATTCATCACGCCGCCGCCTTTGGTATCGGTCAGAAACTGGCTGCGAAAACCAATCAGGCCGCGCGAAGGAATCAGAAACTCCATGCTCACCCGTCCGCTGCCTTTGTTGACCAGACTCTCCAGGCGTCCCTTGCGGATGGAGAGTTTTTCGGTGATCCGGCCTACAAATTCTTCGGGAATATCCAGAAACAGGCGCTCCAGGGGTTCGAGGATTTTGCCGTCCTGCTTTTTGGTGATGACCTGCGGTTTGGACACGGCCATTTCGAATCCTTCGCGGCGCATGGTTTCGATGAGGACGGCCATCTGCAGCTCGCCGCGGCCGCACACTTCAAAGGCGTCGGTGCGGTCGAGCCTTTTGATTTTGACGGCGACGTTGCGCAGGGATTCCTTTTCCAGTCTCTCCAGCAAATGGCGGGATGTCAGATATTTTCCCTCCTGGCCGGCAAAGGGTCCGTCGTTGACGTAAAAAATCATCGAAACCGTTGGTTCATCCACGATCAAACGCGGAAGAGCTTGCGGATTGTCCAGGGATGAAATCGTATCGCCGATGGTGACATTTTCCACACCGGCCAGAGAGATAATATCGCCCGACTCTGCAACCGTGACCGGTTTTTTAGCCAGTCCGTAGAAGGTATAAAGGGCGGACAGTTTGACGCCGCTGATGACCTTCTCTTTTGCGCAGAGGGTGTAGAGTTTATTCATTTCCAGTTTTCCGGCCTGCAGGCGGCCGACGGCAATTTGGCCGACATAAGCATCATAATCCAGATTCGTCACTAAAAATTGCGTATTGGCGTCGTCATTCCCCGCCGGCGGCGGGATGGAATCAATGATGGCTTGGAGCAGCGGTTGAAGATCGGCGCTTTCGTCGCCCATTTTTTTGTGGCTGACACCGATCTTGGAGTTGGTGTATAAAATCGGGAATTCGATCTGGTGCTCTTCGGCCCCCAGATCAATAAACAGATCGTAGGTTTCATTGATCACTTCTTCAATGCGGGCGTCCGGGCGGTCGATTTTGTTGATGACCAGGATAATCGGCAGATGCAGGGCAAGGGCCTTTTTTAACACAAAGCGGGTTTGGGGCAGCGGGCCTTCACTGGCATCGACCAGCAGCATCGCGCCGTCCACCATGTTGAGGCTGCGCTCGACCTCGCCGCCGAAATCGGCATGGCCGGGGGTGTCGACAATGTTGATCTTGACGCCGTTGTATTCGACGGCCGTGTTCTTGGCCGCAATCGTAATGCCGCGTTCCTTTTCCAGCGCCATGGAATCCATCACTCGGTCTTCCACGGCCTGGTTGATGCGAAAGATGCCGGTCTGTTTGAGCATGGCATTGAGCAGCGTGGTTTTTCCATGGTCAACATGGGCAATAATAGCGACATTTCTTAAGTGGTCTTTTTTCATTTTTTCTCTTTCTATCCGGTCGTCAATGTGAAGGTGTTTTCGAACTCGGCGAATCGAATCGTAACCGCTGGAATGTTCCGCCTTAGTGTTTTTTTGGCGGACGGGCTTTCCCATAGCAAAATATCGCCGATTAAACCACTGATTTTTTTAATCCCGCAGTTGCAAGACGCGCGTTAATTCTCCTTAAGCTTGCTGCGATATCATGACATTCATTTCATGGCTCGACAGCTTGCGGCGAGGTGGTTGATCGGGTTTACCATTCACCATTTCTCTTCCGGCCTTTACAAATCGCAGGGGAATTACTATAATTTTGTCAGCAATTAAAATACGGATCCAAGAGGCGGCGGATATGACCTATATCAAAATTAATTTCGGCGGTAATTTTGAGGATGAGTTTCAAAAAGCGGTGGATGAAGTTTTTCAGCTGGTGCGTCCGGCCTTTAAAAATTACGAATGCATCTGGCGGCCCAGTATCGATGTTTATGAATCGGTTGAGGAAATTATTGTGCTGGCCGACATGGCGGGACTGAATAAGGAGGAGCTCCATATCGAGGTCAACCGGCAAAAAATCAAAATCGCCGGCATCCGCAAGGCGATTCAGCTTTTGCAAAACGCACGATACTGCCAGGCGGAAATACCCCACGGGTACTTCGAACGGACGATCGCCCTGCCCGCTTTGGTGGATGCCCAGTCCGCCGTGGCTTCTTATGCCGACGGCATTTTGATGGTGAGGATGAACAAGCAACCGGCGAATAAAATGCATCGTGTAACGGTCATTTCGACAAAATAGCGGCATCCTTGCCCGACAAAAACAGGAGGTGAACATGACTCAAACCCAAGGGTCTGAAAATAAAAATACTTTCAACATTCCGGAAGTAATACCGATTCTGGCGCTGCAAAACGTCATGGTGTTTCCCAAAACCATGATTCCGCTGGAAGTGACCGGCAGCGCGTCTGTGCTGGTGGACGAAGCCATGACGAAAGACCGGCTGGTGGGGCTGATTATGTCCAAAAAGGAGCCGGACGCCGTTAATCCTTATACCAAAGAGGATCTTCATGCGATGGGCACCTGCGCGGTCATTCTGAAGATGGCCAAGACGGCGGAAAACCGCACGCAGCTCCTTTTACAGGGGCTCAGCCGCTTTTCCATCGAAGAAATCATCGAAGGCAAACCCTACCAGCAGGCGCGCATCAAACTGGTGGAGGAAAAGGAAGTCAAGGATCTTGAAACCGAGGCCCTGATGTCCAATCTGCTGTCGCTGTTCGACCGGATATTAAAGCTTTCGCCGTTTCTGCCGCCGGAGTTCGGGCCGATGGCCAAGTCCATTACCGAAGCGGGAACGCTGGCGGATTTGATTGCCTCCGTCATCAATGCGCCGGTGGAGGAGAAGCAGAAAGTACTGGACATTGCCGACGTTAAACAGCGCCTCAAAGAGCTGACCCGAATGGTGAATCACCAGATGGAAGTTCTGGAACTGGGCAATAAGATCCAGACCAGGGTGAAAGACGACATCGACAAAAATCAGCGGGAGTATTATCTGCGCCAGCAGCTCAAGGCCATCCGTCAGGAACTGGGAGAAACCGACGAAAATACGGTGGAGACGGACGAATACCGCAAAAAGATCGAGGAAAAGAATTTGCCCCAGGAAGCGAAGAAAGAGGCGATGCGCGAGTTGGAGCGCCTGAGCCGCATGAATCCCTCCTCGGCGGAATATACNNGGATAATCTGGACATTGCCGCCGCGCGAAAAATCCTGGACGAAGACCATTACGGACTGGCCAAGCCCAAAAAACGCATCATCGAGTATCTGGCGGTGCGCAAACTCAAGCCGGATTCCAAGGGGCCGATTCTCTGTTTTGTGGGGCCTCCGGGCACGGGCAAAACATCGTTGGGACACTCCATCGGCCGGGCGCTGGGGCGCAAGTTCGTGCGCATTGCGCTGGGCGGCGTGCGCGACGAGGCGGAAATCCGCGGCCATCGCCGCACCTACATCGGCGCATTGCCGGGCCGCGTCATTCAGGGCTTAAGGCGCGCAGAGTCGAATAATCCCGTATTTATGCTTGATGAAATCGACAAACTCGGCAGCGATTTTCGCGGGGATCCCTCCTCGGCGCTCCTGGAGGTTCTGGATCCGCAACAGAATAATTCCTTCACGGATCATTATCTGGATGTGCCGTTTGATCTGTCGAAGGTCCTGTTCATCGCCACCGCCAACATGCTGGATACGATTCCGCCGGCGCTTCTGGACCGTCTGGAGGTTATTGAACTGACGGGCTACACGCAGGAAGAAAAAGTGAAAATTGCCGAAAAGTATCTGATTCCGCGCCAGCTTAAGGAAAACGGCCTGACCGCCGCGCAGTTCAAACTGACGCCTAAGGCGCTTTCCACCATCATCACCGGTTATACCCGGGAGGCGGGCGTGCGCAATCTGGAACGTGAAATCGCCAATGCCTGCCGCGGTGTCGCGGCGCAGATTGCTGAAGGAACGATAGAATCCAAAACGGTATCGGAAAAAGATATCCACCAATACCTGGGAGCGGTGCGCGTTCCCACGGACATCGACGCCCGCATCACCAAGCCCGGCATTGCCATCGGCCTGGCCTGGACGCCCGTGGGCGGCGACATGCTTTTTATCGAAGCCACAGCCATGAAAGGCAAGAAGGGGCTTACCCTGACCGGTCAGATGGGCGATGTAATGAAAGAGTCGGTTTCGGCGGCGCTCAGTTTCATCCGCACCAACGCTCAGGA
>DNYQ01000061.1 GCA_003506745.1 Syntrophaceae bacterium | reverse complement strand
ATTTTCTTGAATTCTGCCGCTTCGGTATCGGCGGTGCCGGTCATTCCCGCCAGTTTTTTGTACATGCGAAAATAATTCTGGAAGGTGATGGACGCCAGCGTCTGATTCTCTTTTTCGATTTTGACTTTTTCTTTTGCTTCGAGGGCCTGATGCAGGCCGTCGCTGTAACGCCTGCCCGGCATGACCCGTCCGGTAAATTCATCGACGATAATCACCTGACCGTCTTTCACCAGGTAATCCACATCGCGCTTAAACAAGGTGTGCGCCCGCAGGGCCTGATTCACATGATGAACAATTTCAATATTTTTCGGCTCATACAGGTTCTGGACATTTAAATATTTCTCAACGTTGGACACACCTTCCTCCGTCAACACAACGGTTTTGCTTTTCTCTTCAATGGTGTAATCCATACTTTCCTTTAAACGCGGGATGATCTGGTTGATTTTATAGTATTTATCCGTCGACTCTTCCGACGCGCCGGAAATGATGAGCGGCGTGCGGGCTTCATCAATCAGAATGCTGTCCACTTCGTCAACGATCGCGAAATTGAATTCCCGCTGAACATAGTCCTCCAGGCTGAACTTCATGTTGTCGCGAAGATAATCAAACCCGAATTCGTTGTTGGTGCCGTAAGTAATGTCCGCCCCGTAAGCCTTCCGGCGTTCGTCGTCATCCATGCCATGCACGATGACGCCAACCGTTAATCCCAGAAAATGATAAATCGGGCTCATCCATTCCGCATCGCGGCTGGCCAGATAATCATTGACCGTCACGACATGGCAGCCTTTGCCCTCCAGAGCATTCAGATAAAGCGGCATGGTCGCGGCAAGCGTTTTGCCTTCGCCGGTCTTCATTTCCGCGATTTTTCCTTCATGCAAAACCATTCCGCCGATGACCTGCACATCGAAGGGACGCATCATTAATGTCCGGCGGGACGTTTCCCGGGCCACCGCGAACGCTTCCGTCAGGATATCATCCAGGGTTAATCCGCCGGCAAGCTTCTGCTTAAAATAGGGCGTCTTTTCCTTTAATTGCGTATCACTGAGCGACATCATTTCTGTTTCAAAACGGTTCACTTCATTTAACAATATGGATAATCGCTTCAGTTCACGATCGTTTTTTGTTCCGACAATTTTCTTGAGAATTGCATTCAGCATTTGTCACCTTCAAAAAAAAACCGGCTTTTTACCGGTGGATTTTAACACATTTATTCCTTTAACAAAAATACTCATTTGAGAGGGAAAAATAATTTACCCGGATAATAAAGCGCTTCAGGTTTCCACCCTGGAGTGGCCTTTTTGAATATTAATGCAGATCCGTTGATTATTTCAAGTATTTTCTCGGATTGACCGGAACATTATTCACATAAACACTGTAATGAAGATGCGCTCCGGTACTCCGGCCGGTATCGCCGACATATCCGATCACGTCACCTCTTTTGACCAGTACCCCTTCCCTTACAGCGGTTTTTGACAAATGCGCGTAACTTGTGGAAACACCATACCCGTGATCGATTCTGACGATATTGCCGTCGTCTGAACGATAGGCCACCTCCACAATCAGCCCGTCCGCAGAGGAANNCTGGCTGATGCTTCTGCGCATATCGGAAACAAGCTTCTCCTGATCCTGATCAATCAACTCTTTTAATCGAATCTGCTCGTTGTTTGAACCCCCGATGCCTAATGGGATTTTTTTATCCCGGCCGATTTGATCAGCCGCCAGTATTCTTATTTTTTTGTCGAATTGTTTAAATTCTTCCATGCGATCGGCAAATTCATCGATCTTGAAAGCTAACTCATTAATTTCTTTAGATTGTTGTACTGTTTGTTGTCGAAGGCGTGAAAGCTCCGCCCGGTCTCTTTTAATGCCGGCGTAATCATAAATAACGTAAAGTGTTAAAAGGACCGCCAGAATCGACCCGATAAAAAGACCCCGCACCAGATTACTCGATAGAGAAATCTTTGTGACCGCGCTCTTCCTGCGAGGTATAATCATCAGCGTAAAGAAATTATCCGACATCTTCCCCCTTAACTGAAATCAAATATGATTAGGCGCAATCAGGCATAATGTGGGAGATAGCTAACACAAGGGAAAATCAAAGTCAAGACATAAGTCAGCGGGTCTTCTACGGCTATTAAATGATAAGTCATTGATTATATTAATAATGTATTGTTTAAACGCCCTTCGTTTTTACACGGCGCAGGGAGAATGACGGCCGGGCAGCAGTTTCATTTGATGCTTTCGCTTAAGCAGAAGACCCCTGTCCAGAGATGATTTCATCTGCTCCAGAACCACCATGTTCGTCCCTGTCGCTAAAGCGTCCTTTAAAAGTTCTCTGAATTTTTCTTCAAAGATGCCGCCTTCGACCTCGGCGTGAACGGGAAGAACGTGGTTGCCGCCTTGGCTGATCAGCCGGCGGATAACGGACAGGTCGCTTTGAGGATCCAGTTCCTCAAAACAGGGCAAATCGGAGGGGATTTCCGGAATACCAAGCGCTTCGTGAATAAAAGGTTCTTGCGCCCGCGTACAGCTGAGATAGTCAAACCGGTATTTATCGATAACGCGCAAAACGCGATCATCGATCAGCCAGGAAGGCGCTCCGAAAGCATTGGGCTTTCGTCCGGTCAGCTTTTCAAAACCGCTGATCCCCGACTCAAACC
This sequence comes from Syntrophaceae bacterium, assembly GCA_003506745.1. GTDB lineage: Bacteria > Desulfobacterota > Syntrophia > Syntrophales > Smithellaceae > UBA8904. The sequence goes on along the minus strand of DNYQ01000061.1, from coordinate 139 downwards.
ATTTTTCAATCCATTGCTCCGATTTTTTCGGCAGGTCATCCTGCCAGCGGCGGTGATCCCAGGCGTGAAGCTGAACTTCATGGCCCTCATCCAAAATGCGACGGACCCCGTCAGGAAAAGACAGAGCAATCATGGGCGC
>DNYQ01000247.1:1606-3142 GCA_003506745.1 Syntrophaceae bacterium | reverse complement strand
GCCAGATCAAACTGCGTGCGGCGGACCACCACTTCCTGGCGGAAGACGATGAATTTTTCCAGGACCTCCTTGAGGTTGAAAACCTGCGGGCGGCCGTCGGAAATCGCCAGCATGTTAATGCCGAAGGAGACTTCCATTTGCGTGAATTTATAAAGTTGATTCAGGATGATCCCGGAATTTTCGTCGCGCTTGAGGTCGATCACCACGCGGATGCCTTCGCGGTCCGATTCATCGCGTAAATCGGAAATGCCGGCAATTTTTTTGTCGCGCACCAGTTCGGCGATTTTTTCAATCAGCGTCGCCTTGTTGACCTGATACGGCAGCTCGGTGATCACGATGGTTTCTTTGTCATTGCGGGCGTTCTTTTCGATGAGCGCGCGCGCCCGGACGCGGATGATGCCGCGCCCGGTTTTGTAGGCGGAAAGAATCCCCTCGCGGCCGTTGATGAAACCCGCCGTCGGAAAATCCGGCCCGGGAATGTGCTTCATCAACTCTTCAATAATCATTTTGGGATTCTTGATGAGCGCGATCGTTCCATTGATGATTTCCGTCAAATTATGGGGCGGGATATTGGTCGCCATGCCGACGGCGATTCCCGATGTCCCGTTCAATAGCAAAAGCGGAAGGCGCGTCGCCAGAATAGATGGTTCTGTCAGGGATTCGTCATAGTTGGGCACGAAATCGACCGTGTCTTTTTCCAGATCGGCCATCACTTCGTCGGCAATGCGCGCCAGGCGGCTTTCCGTGTAACGCATGGCGGCGGGCGGGTCTCCGTCAATCGAGCCGAAATTGCCCTGTCCGTCAATCAGCATGTAGCGCAGGGAAAAATCCTGCGCCATGCGCACCAGCGTGTCATAAATAGCCGCATCGCCGTGCGGATGGTACTTACCCATGATATCGCCAACCACGCGGGCGCATTTCTTGTAAGGTTTGTTGTGGCGGTAACCCATTTCATACATGGCATATAATATCCGGCGGTGCACCGGCTTGAGACCGTCGCGAACATCAGGAAGCGCCCGGCCGATAATTACGCTCATCGCGTAATCCATGTAGGACTTTTTCATTTCATCTTCTATATTCACCAGCGATTGCTTATGGTGGATATCACGTTCCATTTTTTATACTTCCTCTCTTGTGTCTCTAAATATCCAAATTGGATACATGCAGGGCATTTTCATAGATGAAGTCGCGCCGCGGCTCCACGGCGTCGCCCATCAGTGTGGTGAAAATTTCATCGGCGACCACGGCATCTTCGACGCCCACCTGCAGCAGGGTGCGCTTTTCCGGATTCATAGTGGTTTCCCAGAGCTGTTCCGGGTTCATTTCACCCAGGCCCTTGTAGCGCTGAATGGTCAGGCCTTTCTTGCCCAGACTGATCAGATGATCCACCAGGGCGCGGGCGGTCGGCAGAATGATCGGCGTGGCCGATTCATCCGATTGATCGCGGTAGGGAGGCTCGCCCAGGATGGACACCAACCCCAATAATGTTCTGATTTCTCCAAACTGCGGCGTCCGGAATAATTCCCGGTCGATGCA
>DNYQ01000247.1:0-1585 GCA_003506745.1 Syntrophaceae bacterium | reverse complement strand
ACGGGAAACGGACTGCCGTCGCCCATCAGTAAATTGACCTTCTCGACGCCGTTTTCCAGAATATAACTTCTCATCTGATCTTCATTCTGGATATAAAGCTCCTTTTTCTTATCCACCACTTTATAAAGCGGCGGCTGGGCGATAAACAGATAGCCTCTTTCAATCAATTCCCGCATCTGGCGGAAAAAGAAAGTCAGCAGCAGGGTTCGAATATGGGCGCCGTCCACGTCCGCATCCGTCATGATAATGACCTTGTGATACCGCAACTTACTAACATCATAATCGTCGGCGCCAATACCCGCTCCAAAGGCCGTCACCATGGTTTTGATTTCTTCATTTTGCAGCATTTTATCAAAACGCGCTTTTTCAACATTGAGCACCTTGCCGCGCAAGGGAAGAATCGCCTGATTCTTCCGGTCTCTGCCCTGTTTGGCTGAACCACCGGCCGAATCTCCCTCAACTAGATAAATTTCACTGAGCGCCGGATCTTTTTCCTGACAGTCGGCCAGTTTTCCGGGAAGAGCGCCGACTTCCAGAGCGCTTTTGCGCCGGGTTAATTCGCGGGCGCGGCGCGCTGCATCGCGGGCGCGAGCCGCCTCCATGCACTTATTGAGAATCTGTTTGGCAATGGAAGGATTTTCTTCCAGGTAAGAACCGATTTTTTCGTAAACAATGCCTTCCACAAGACCCTTGACATCGCTATTACCCAGTTTGGTTTTTGTTTGTCCTTCAAACTGCGGATTTTTGACTTTGACGCTGATGACACAGGCCAGACCTTCACGCAAATCCTCGCCACGCAGCGATTCCTTTCCGTCTTTAATGATTTTGTTGGTGGTGGCATAGTTGTTAAAAACGCGGGTCAGGGCCGACCGGAAACCGACCATATGCATGCCGCCTTCGACTGTATTGATGCTGTTGGCAAAAGAGAAAATGTTTTCCAGATACGTTTCATTGTACTGCAGGGCGACTTCCACAGCACAGTCTTCCCGGGCGCCGGTGACATAAATCGGATCTTTGTGCAGCACTTTTTTATTACGGTTAATATATTCAACAAAAGAAACAATGCCGCCCTTATAAAAAAACTCCGATGATTTATCGGACCGCTCATCCACCAGTGTTATTTTAACGCCGGAATTAAGAAACGCCAGTTCCCTTAAGCGGTTGGCAATCACATCATAACTAAATTCCGTTTCTTCAAAAATTTCATCATCCGGTAAAAAAGCGACCTTGGTTCCGCGGCCGCGGGTTTTTCCCACCATCTGCAAAGGTCCGTCCGGAATACCCCTCTGATATGTCTGTCGATAAACATTGCCGTCGCGACGCACTTCCAGTTCGCATGTTTTGGAAAGGGCATTAACGACCGATACACCAACGCCGTGCAGACCGCCGGATATTTTGTAAGTGTCATTGGAAAATTTACCACCGGCATGCAATTTGGTCATGGCAACATCTGCGGCGGATACACCTTCCGTTTTATGCATATCAACCGGGATGCCACGACCGTTATCATCCACCACAATACTGTTATCCACCCGGATTTTTACGGAAATTGTATCGCAAAATCCCGCCGCCGCCTCGTCAATGC
>DNYQ01000178.1:1641-3766 GCA_003506745.1 Syntrophaceae bacterium | reverse complement strand
ATTCAACTGTCAACAAAACAATACGGGGTGGCCGGCAAAAGCTATTTCGGCCATCCGTTATGATTTGCCTGTTCAAAATCATCGAACCATGCTAGTTTTTTTGAAAAATTGATGCCGATATGAAGAAAATTATTAACCGCTACATATTCCGGGAAATTGCCATTCCCTTTATCATTATTCTCTTCGTCCTGACCTTTGTCCTGCTGATGGGGAAAATACTGCAGATCATGGATCTGATGGTCAATAAAGGCATCCGCGCCCTGGATATCGGCCACCTGATCGTCCTGATCATGCCCAACTTCATGTTATTTACCATTCCCGTCGCACTATTGGTGGCCATCCTCATCGCCATGGGCAGACTTTCAGCGGACAATGAAATCACGGTTCTCAAGGCATCCGGCGTCAGCCTGATCCAGCTTTATTATCCGGTGGCTGTCGCCTCTCTGCTGGCTTTTGTGGCCGCCATGGTCATCGGATATTTTCTTGTGCCTCAAAGTAATTTCGCCACCAAACGGCTCCTTTTTGAACTGGCCTCGCAGAACGCCAGCATTGGGATCAAGGAAAAAGTATTTAACGCTGACTTTAAAGGCCTTCTATTGTACGCTGATAAAATTCCTGCAGACGGCGAATACATGGAAGGCGTTCTGATTTTGGACAATCGCATCATGGGCAAAACAAACACCATCCTGGCGAAAAAGGCATTTCTTGTCGCCGATCCGAAATTGATGATTGTTAAACTGCGGCTGGAAAACGGTTCGATTCATACCGTCAGCTCCGATCTGAAAAGCTACCGGAAAGTTGACTTTAAAANNTGCATCTTCTTTGGATTGCTGGCCCTGCCGCTGGGCATTACCGGCCACCGCGCGGTAAAATCACGGGGGTTTGCCGTCGGCATCATCATCGTCTCCGCCTACTATCTGCTGCGCATCGGAGGCGAGGCACTGGTGGAAAACGGCCGTCTTGCCCCGGCCATAGGCGTCTGGACGCCCAACGTCGTATTTGCCCTTTTGGGAATTTATCTTTTTTACATGGCACACAAAGAAAGATCTCATTTCCAGATCATTTATAACCATATTTTTAAAAGCCGGATCAAAACTTGAGGACAAATGATTGAAGCTGATTGATCAATATATTCTCAAAGAATTCATAAGGTTTTTCCTGATTACTTTCTTTGCGTTTATCGCGCTTTATCTGATTATTGATTTTTTTGAAAAAAGCCGCATGTTCATGAGCAACAATGCCACGGCGCTGCAAATGGCATCCTACTTTTTGTATTCGATTCCCATGATCGTATCCCTGACCGTGCCGGCGGCCATTCTGCTGTCCACGCTGCTGACGTACAGTTTTCTATCCAAACACAGTGAAATTACCGCCATGAAAGCCAACGGCATCAGTCTCTACCGCATTTCCCTGCCCGCGCTGGCCGTGGCGGCCGTCCTTGCCGTATTTTTATTTTTTTTCACGGAACTGGTCACGCCGGCCTCCGTTCAGAAAACGGAANNGAAATCTGGTATCGCGGCCATAACGCCATTTACAATTTTAAAATGTTCGATGTCGAAAAAAATATCCTGCGCGGCATCACCATCAACCAGTTGAATCCCGATTTCACGATGAAAATGCGCATTGATGCCGAAAGAGCGGAATGGAAAAATAATCAATGGTTATTTTTCAACCTGCTCATCACAACCTTCGATCCCGACAACACCCCCGCGCTGGAGTGGTCCAAAGAGAAAATCATTGCCCTCCCGGAAGTTCCGAACGACTTTAAAATCATTCAGAAAGACGCGGAAAAAATGGGATATTTCGAATTAAGACGCTATGTGAAGAAAATTCAGGCCGAAGGTTATGATGTTTCCCGATACCTGGTTGATCTTTACGGCAAGGTGGCTTTCCCGTTTGTTTGCCTCATTCTGGTTTTGATCGGCATGTCCTTTTCCGTGCGGCTGGAAAGAAGCGGCGGCCTCATGCAGAGCCTGGCTCTTGGGCTGGTAATCGGCTTTTCTTACTGGATTGTCCACGCCTTCAGCATGTCGCTGGGAAAATCCGGAATATTGCCCGTTATCCCCGCCGCCTGGGCATCAAACATTTTGTTTGGCGGTCTTGCGGCCTTTCTGTTTTCCCGCGT
>DNYQ01000178.1:0-1632 GCA_003506745.1 Syntrophaceae bacterium | reverse complement strand
TTGGAAATTTTGGCATCCAGACGGGCCAGATGCAGCAGGGCTACCTCTTCATCCAGCTTCTTTGGCAGTGTATAAACACCGACATCATATTTCTTTGTGGCCAGCTCGATTTGCGCCAGCGTCTGATTGGTGAAGCTGTTGCTCATCACAAAGCTCGGATGCCCCGTGGCGCAGCCCAGATTGACCAGGCGTCCCTCGGCCAGAATAATGATGGAACGGCCTGATTTCAGCGTCCATTTATCCACCTGCGGTTTAATATTCTCTTTACGGCAAACCTTGCTTGTTTCGAGGTAATGCATGTCGATCTCGCTGTCGAAATGGCCGATATTGCAGACAATGGCTTCATCTTTCATCATTTCCATGTGCCGGCCGGTGATGACGTCGCAGCAGCCGGTTGCCGTAACGAAGATGTCGGCTACCGGCGCGACCTCTTCCAGGGTTTTCACTTCGTAGCCTTCCATCGCCGCCTGCAGGGCACAGATGGGATCAACCTCCGTCACGACGACGCGGGCGCCGAAGCCCCGCATGGACTGGGCGCTGCCTTTTCCAACATCGCCATAACCGCAAACCACCACCATCTTGCCGGCCATCATGATGTCCGTCGCCCTTTTTATGCCGTCCGCCAGCGACTCGCGGCAACCGTACAAATTATCGAATTTTGACTTTGTGACGGAATCATTCACGTTGATGGCCGGAAACAGGAGTTCTCCCGACGCCTGCATCTGATAAAGGCGATGAACGCCGGTGGTGGTTTCTTCCGACACGCCCCGGATTCCGGCGGCAACTTTCTGCCAGCGTTTGGGATTTTTTTTGTACGACTGCGCAAGGCGGTCCACAATGACTGCAAATTCTTTATTATCGATTTTTTGCTTCAGCAATTGCGGATTCTTTTCAATTTTGACGCCGTGGTGAATAAACAAGGTGGCATCGCCGCCGTCATCCACAATCATATCCGGCCCCGAGCCGTCCGGCCAGGTCAGGGCCTGCTCCGTGCACCACCAGTATTCATCCAGCGTCTCGCCTTTCCAGGCAAAAACCGCGGCCGATCCGGCTTTGGCAATTGCCGCCGCCGCATGATCCTGCGTGGAAAAAATATTGCAGGACGCCCAGCGCAGATCAGCGCCCAATGCTTTGAGCGTTTCAATCAGCATGGCCGTCTGGATNNCAATTGCGGACTCTGTTAACATACTCATCGAGTCAGTTCAATATCTTTATTCTCACAAGCCACGGTAAACCACTTCACAATTCTACAACCAGCATTATTGAATCGGCAGGCGTTTAACCGTGCATTTCTCCCCTTCCAAAAAACTGTCAATGAGCCAGATTCTCCTTGACAAACAGAACGATCGTTCTACATTATGGCGGCATGATATTCTCGAAGGAGAGAGATCGTGTCGCTTCCCGCCGCCGTCTATCGCCCCCGTAATCCCCAGTTATCCGATTATTACCGCTGCGTGGAAGACTACTTTGAAACCTTTGTCCGGGTCTATGAGGAGTATTTTCCCCGGCAATACGGTTTCTGGCGGCCCTATGTCGAGCAGGTGATCTATCGGTATCTCGACTGCGGCGATCTGAGCCACGGCTTTGCCCGTGTCAAGCTTGTCCTCGACCTGATCGGGGATGCAAGGACTG
>DNYQ01000069.1 GCA_003506745.1 Syntrophaceae bacterium | reverse complement strand
AGGGATCAGGAAATCTGAATTTGGAGATAATTTCTGCCTTTCCGCCTGCCGCCTCGTTTATGATACGATAGAATTCATCAGTTGCTAGATTGTCTGTGCATCGCTCAAAAAGCGCTATCTTTGCAATGATGGCTTCATCGAGGGGCATCCCCCGACGTTGAGCTATTCTTGAACGCATTCTAACAACATTTAGCATACGTTTGACGATTCGAGGGTTTCCTTGTACGCGGGAGGAATTTGCAAGAATCGGCGCCATGCGGTCGGCAATGCTAAAGGTATTGGTGATGGCTTCAGTTGCGCTGCCGCCTAAAGCAGCGATCGCAGCTTCTTTCGAAAGGGGCTCATGTCGCCAACATTCCCTTAAATTGTCCAACAGGGTGTTACGAAGCTGTTCCATGTTCCGCTCATCAATGTCAGCTGCCATAGCAAAAAGCATGAACATATATGCGCGAACTTCATGGACACCAAGCCGGGGAACTCTGATAGGAACCTGGATAAGTTTATCGAGGTAGTCCGTGATTAGCCGTTCATTAAGATTACCATAATGTTCTGACACAGCATGGCGGATCATTTCTTCATCAGCCGCAATAACGAAAGCGGATTTGGGCAGAAATATGAAAAGCCGAACCGCTTCGAGAGTATGAATTGCATTCTTGGGAAGACAGCGATCTAAATTATCAATAAAGATAACGAGAGTTTTTCCTAGAGCTCCGAGAATTTCTGAAAATTCTTCACGAAAAGCGGCAATTTCAGCAGGAGGTGTCCTTCGGTCAGGTGCCTTCAGTATTCCTTGCGCCTTTTCTTTTACATCAGCGGCAGCATCCTTTGCAGCTTGATAATCTTCTTGATCACCCTCTCCCTGAATAAGTTTACCTAATGACTGAGCCCCTTTTGATAGTAAGCCGAAGGTTGGAATGCCGGCAGCCGTTGCCCCTACATCGGCTGCAAAGCCAAATAGTCGAAATAGGTCAATCCTCCTTGAGAAATTATGTATCTTTTTTACAAGGCTTTCATTTCCTTTAGCGGCAGTGAGCAATGTCGATGCTATAACCTCCATGAGCGCTGCCCGGGCATCGTCAAAATCCTGGTAAAGCCAAGCATCAAATTTTACGATTATAAAGGCTTCCCTATTCTCGTTAAGTCTCTTTTCCAGCAGTCGCAGCATCGAAGATTTTCCCGAACCCCACCCACCGAAAATTCCCAATGAGAGAGGGAGCATCTTTGGATTTCCCAATAGCTCAGCCGCGAGGTCTGCAACCTCAGAATAGTTTAGAAAGTCTTGATCAGTATCTGTATCGGCCCACATCACGATACCTCCCTTCATGGTGATTTATGGGAACATGAACATGAATGAGCTGGTTTTAAGTCTTGCCCTCCACTAAAAGGACTTCATCTTTCGTTAGACCGTATAGTTTATAGACCAGATCGTCGATTTCGGCTTCAAGGCGAGGGGCGGCAGGGCTGTCGGGATCGGCAAGGATTTTCCGGACGCGTTCGATGAGGGGGGCTTTCTGAGCGTCTGTGGCAGTAGGAATGGGGATGACTTCAACATACATTGGCTTAAATTCTAAAAATCCGCCGGACCGTGTTGCGGCTTGATGATTTACAATCCAAGCACAAATGGGTGAGTTAAGAACAGACAAGAGGTATTCGTCACCGTTCGGTATGATAACGGCGGGAGCGCTAACAATGGTCTTGCTTTTATCGATGGCGAATTTTGGTGCCGTGGCAAGATTGCCCCACGTAATCTTTGGCGCTTCGAATGCTTCATAATATGCACAGGATCTCAGTTCCCACCAGAATTTCCCTTGATCGTCGCGGATCCGCAGTTTGTCTTCATATTGCGAAAGATGCCGATGAATGGCTGGGTAGGCATCTGCGAATGAGGGTCGGGCCTTCGCCTCGGAACGCTCCTTCGACCAGGGCCATTCCCTGTTGGCGCTGCTGGCGATGGCGATGAGATACAGTCCCGCCCACTCGGCTTTCCACTTCTGGATGTCGCGGCCGCGGAGCCAGGGCTTGATCAGGTCGGCGCTTTTGGGATCTTCGGCGATAAGGCGTTTCCTGGTGGGCTCGTCGATAACGAAAGCCTCGTTCAGGCCGGTCAAGACACCCCGATAGAACCTTCCCTCCACATACTCGCCGAGGGGCTTGCCGGCCTTTCTGAGCTTCTCCATCAGGGCCAGGACGTCCGGGCGTTCCAAGGTCCAGCCTTCCGGCTTCAGCGCCGCAGTGGGCATGCTGAAACCCACGGCGGCCAGGGTTTCATCCAGGCGCTCCAACTGGGAAGGATCGGTGAAGGTGGCGACCAGTGTCTTTCCTGCCGCCTCGGGCTTGCCCTTTTCGACGAGTAGAATCGACGGGTAGGTGGTTGCGTCGAAGATGGGGAGGTCGCCGAAGTCGATGACTATTTTCGGCGTCGCTTCGCCGGCGAGGAGCGCGCGGGTGTTCCTGCCGTAACCGGCCCGCATGAACTTGTTGGGTGCGATGAAGCAGAGGTGGCCCGCGGGCCTGAGGATCTCCAGGCCGCGCTTGTAGAAGTAGGTGTAAAGATCGGCAGTACCGCAATAGAAACCGCCGAAGGCCTTCTTCAATTGGGGTTTGAATGCCTTGATGGATTCCTGGCGCACGTAGGGCGGGTTGGCGATGACCGCATCAAAGCCTTGTGTTTTATGGAAAACTTCCGAGAACATGATCTCGAAGTCAAACTGTTTTTCGCCATTCGTCAGTTCGACGATGAGTCTGTCGATCTGGTCCTTGATGATCTTCTTCCTGACGTCGTCGGTCTCATCAAAGAATCGTGGTTTCAGAAGTTCGAGTTGTTTAAACGCCTCGGCGTTGAAGAGATCTTTCTCTACGCCGAAAAGCGAGTTGCCGGACATGATCTTGTAGTCCAGATTCGGCAGAGGTCTGACCTGTTTTACGTCCTCTTCGTCCACGACCAGTGATAGCCAGAGGCGCAGTTTGGCGATCTCGACCGCACCGGGGTCAATGTCCACACCGTAAAGGCAGTTCTGAATGGCGTGGCGTTTGAAAAAATAAGGTGTTCTCTCATGGATGTCATTGAAGTAAGGAGTAAGGGCGGAACGGGCGCGAACGATTTCGGTCATCATGCCCACCGGGAAAGCGCCCGACCCGACGGCTGGGTCGCAGATGGTGATGTTTTTAAGTTTATCGTCAATTAGCCGTGCATGTTTTTCGATGCCTTTCGGCAATTCAGCTTTGTAGCTTTTCGTACCGGACATCCTTGCCGTTTCATAATGCGAAGCTTGGTCGCCAAGTTTTACAAAAACCGCGATATCCTCGAGAGAAACCAGGTTACGGCAGATCACGGTCCCGAGCGCCATTTGTTCCGGCTTAGGCTCGCCAAACATTTCATTCTGTCTTGGTTTGACAGCAACGATAGGTTCTTCGCTCCTATTCAGCGTTGAATCAAGATAATTGATCAGGCTCTCCCGGCACATGTAATGGACAATCTCGCGTGGAGTATAATACGCGCCCAGCCCTTTCCGGCGGTTTTCCTCGATCAGGTTTTCAAAGACCTTCCCGAGCATTTCCGGATCAATGGCGACTTCTTTTTCCAGTGGCTCGGCCTCGTTGACGGTGAAGTTGTACCGGTCGAATACATCAAGCACGCCCGATCCGGTAACGCCTTCCTCTATTTGGTCATCGTTGGTAAACAGCCTGTTGGGGATGATAATGTCCGTTTTACGCCAGTCATAGCCGCCAAGCGGCTCGAATAAACCACCATTAAGGAAAGGGATGCGGCAATTGAAACTTTTGCACCATGCCTCATGACCTCGGTCGATGGCCAGCGTGTCATAAAAAAGTGGTTCGAGGATATCGTTGAAATAATTGTCGTACTTGCTATATTCGCCCGCAGCCAGGCGACGCAAAAAATCGTGGGGGCCTGTGCCCCAGTCTTTGCCTTTCTCCACACCGAGCCATCCTTTTTTCTGGAGGAAGTAGAGGAAAACGATCTGCCCCATCAGTTTCTTGGCAAAGTCCACGGTGTTGACGTTTCTTGACTGGAATTCCTCGTGAATGGACTTGTCCTTCTTAATGATTCTATCCAGTGCCAGATGAATGTTTTCGAAAAGTTCCACATAGCGCTTGAAGAATTCCTTGGTGACGGCCTCGACGCTAAAGGCCTCCTCAATATCCGCAAGTTTGGGATCGGTTATTGTGTCTTGGAGCAGGGGAAGGAATCTTGTTTGCGCCGTATGGCAACTTTCGCCTTCTCCCACGATGTAAGAGAAGCGGCGGGCCGGGGTGAGCCGGGTTTCCACGCCGATCCTTCGGCTTCGCTCAGGACAGGCCTTGCCGGTTTCTTTTTCCACGGTAGCGTATTCCATCTTGACATAGGAAAGGCGCCACTGTTTTTCCGTCGGCGATACGAAAGCGACAAGGGCCGCGTCTTTTTCATTCCTCGTTTTGAGGTGATGTGCGACAAAATTACGGATGGCGGTGCGCGCCCGTNNATACGTACTGTTCCACCCCTGGGCCTTTGATTCATCAATCCGGTTCAGCAAATTGACGGCAAAGTTTTGAAAACGGGCCTTGTCGAAGCCTTGAGTGAAGGTCTGCCGAATGAGGGTATAGGATTGATCGCGGTTCATTTGATCTCCAAAAGATAGGATGAAAGGATCACCTCGCGCGGGCTGAGAACATGCGCCGTCATTTGCGCGCGCGTGGTTTGGAAGAACAGCGGGGAAATGTCACGCCGCAGAATCCCCAGGACCTTCAGGGGCTGAATCTCCTTCTTCATCGCGTCGGCTACCTTTTTCGTGGTCGGCTTTGGCAGTGCCCCATCGACCAGCAATTGGACGACCTTTTGAATGTAAAGCTCGTCATCCTCTGTAAAGCCATGATAGTGGCGAATCTCTTTTGCTTTCAGACGCTTCAGGATATAGGCGTCATTCGCTGTGCCCTTCTGCTTGGGGATGGCGTCGTCCAGATCCGGACTGGTCGCCGCTTCAATGGCCTTTTTATTCTTTTCCAAGAGCGTGTAGAAGTCATGGGGGATGGCTTCACGTTTTTCCTCCGGATCAGCCGGTTTGAGGGTTTTCGCCGTGGCGAAAAAGTCAATTTCAAGAGATTCCGCCGTGCCCGGAGGGGCCAGGAAAAACTTGTCGAGCCGCCCCTGGCGGAAATAGGTGATGAGCGCCGGAAACTCTTTAACGCCTGCGTTGTTATCCGCTGCTAAGAGTCTGGTCGATCGGGCCTTTTTAGGCAGGCGTTTGATGCGGGTGAAGAGTATGGGTTCCTTGTCGCGCACTTCCCGGATTTCGGTGAGATATTCCAGTTCGCTTTCTTCGTCTTCCCCCTCGCCCGTGATCGTTTTCTTGGAGGTCAATTTGGCAAAGAGGTCATGCGATTTGATCTCCTCGCCTTCCGTCAGCAGACGGGCATCCGCGCCGAGCATTTCGATGAACGCGTGTATCTTGGCTTCAGCCGATTCCTTTAGTTTAATCAGGTCGTTGCTCTCTTCCGTCGGGAAAAAGTTGTACGTGTGGATGGTGTCGAATGCGGTATCCACCCGGTTGACGCGACCGACGCGCTGAATGAGACGGGTCGGATTCCATGGGATATCGTAATTGACCACGATATTGGATCGGTGCAGGTTGACGCCTTCGGAAAGCACTTCGGTGGCGACCAGAATCCGGTATTTGTCCTGGGGCTGAAAGGCGCGGGCGTCGAAATTGGCGATAACCTCCTTGCGTTGAGACTCATCAGAGCTGCCGGTGAAAAGTAACACCTTCCGATCAATGTCATTGGCGATCTGTTCATGGAGATATTCCGCGGTCTCCTTGGATTCGGTAAAAATAATGACTTTGCCTTTTTTGAGAATGGGGTCTTTACGGAAAACCTCAGAGAAGGCCTCCCACTTGGGATCGCGTTTGATCTGCTCCCAAAGGGTTTCAATTTTTTTCAGGATCACGCGATCAGCTTCGAGGTCACGGAGAAAATCTGCATTGAAGTCTTTCGCGGCCAGTCGTTCGGCCCTGTCCGTATCGAGCAGGCGATCAATGGCCTCCTGGTCGTCGGTTTCCAGCAATTCAAAGATTTTGTTGATGTGCTTTTTGCTGATATAAACGTTTCCCTTATGAAATTCTTCAATGAAACGGCCGTAGGACCGTATAAAACGCTCAAGGCTCAGGCGGAATGCGTGNNCGTTTACCCTCGTAATAGGTCAACGGCTTGTAGCGGGCGTATGTAAAATCCCGGGTAATCAAGCGCACCGTCTCGATAAAGATATCATTTTCCGTTTTATTGAACTTATAAAATAGCGGCTGAGGGTCTGAGACATCGGGAAATTTCAGACCCTGGAGCGTCAGATCTTCCCCGTAGTATTTCATGATTTCTCCTCGTGTCCGCCGGATCATCAAATATTTGAGGATTTGCTCGCGCGTCTCCTTAGCATTGGCCTGGACGGTCGCAAAATACTGTTCACGGTCGGCCTGTCGGTCAAGGCCATTGAGGCGTTTCTCAAGACGGGTGAAGAAGGCTTCAAGGTTCCGGACGTTGGGAATGGTGCTGTTCTTTCCGTTCTGGAAAAGTTTGACCTGGCTGAGAATGTCCCTTGGAGTATTGTTCAGCGGCGTTGCCGAGACCAGGATCACCCGTTTGCCGCGACAGATTTGCGCCAGCATCTCATAGGTCTGATTCGTCTCGGTGCGGAAGCGATGGGATTCATCAATGAAAACATTGGCATACTTGGAAACGTCACGTTCCAGGAGATCCTCCAATTTCCCGATGGACTCAAAATCGGTATGCGGAACGCGGAAATCCCCGAAAACATTCGGCCACGATCCGCGATTGTGCATGTCTAGCAAGTGGGGCGGCGCGATCACCAGCGACCGGCCGTCCAGTTGTTGGGCAAGCAAGGCTGCCATGTAGGTCTTGCCGAGGCCGACAACGTCGGACAAAAACAGGCCGCCGTATTCCTGGAGCACCTTGCGTGCGCTGAGAACGGCTTCCTCCTGATACTTCAGCCGTTTAAACCCATCGGGAACGTAGATGTCTTCAAGTTGATCCGGGCGGTTCAGCTCGTCTCGGAAGTATTCGTACAGGAATTTCAGGTAAAGCTCATAGGGCGTGAAATGAGCAAAGGGAGATCGGTTAACGATAGTGTCTTCGTAAGGCTTGGCAACATCCACAGCTACAGCCCAAAGCTCGTTGAACTTGGCAATGGCAAAATCATAGTCGGCACGGTTTTTTAGCTCGACGTTGAACTCGAGGTTGTCCTGCAACCCGGACTGGGTAAGGTTGCTCGACCCCGTGATCACGCGCCCTTTATCCATGAACCCCTCGTTGAAGGTCATGATATAGACCTTGGCATGGAGTCTCTCGCCGGGGTAGGCCTTGATCTCAAGTTTCCCGGAGCGAACCCATTCAACAAATTTGTGGACGCCCGTTTCGATCACTGCGCTGTCGGTGGCATTTTCAAATTCTGTGAGTACGTTGTCCGGGATTTTCTCGATGACTGCCTTGTGGGACTGTAACGGCAATTCGCCCTGCTGTCCGGCTTTCTGCATAAGCGCATATGCAGAGCGATCGGTATGCAGTCCGATCAGGATACGAATCTTTTCGACATTTTCCAGCGCGGGATAGAGCTTGTAAAAGCCGCTGATGAAAAAATAACCGACCAGGCAATCGAAAAAACGCGCGTCCGTCTTGAGAATGACAGAAAACCGATCACGTAAACTATTTCCGGATTCATTTGTAAGAAAGGTGAGATCAGAGGACATCGTTATTTGCTCCGATTAAGAATTTCTTATCTACGGATAAAAAATACAAAACCCCGCTCTCTTGTATGAGACACGGGGTCTATTGGGTGATCATTCCATGGCTTCCTTTCTCGACGACGTTAAAAAGCCTCCTGCTGGATCAGATAAAGTTTTAAGGATCAAATATTTACGTGGGCGAGAATAATCAAATAAATCCAATTTCGTCAAGCTTTTCTTCTACAGTTTCCCGGTAATTGGGAAAGCGGCACGAAGGTGCGCTGATAACGCCTGGTTCTATTCAACCCGATCGGCCTCCTTGCGCCGGCGCGCTTTTTTCTCCTGATACCGGTTGATTCTTTTTTTATACTCATCAATGAATTCTTTGGACGACAAATACTTATCGGCAAATGAAACGATATAGGATTCCTTGTATTTTGGCGGGACAAGCGTCAGCGGCCACATGTGCTTCTTAATAATGTCCTCTTCAATATCATTGATCGAAAAATGTTTTCTGGCGTTGGCCGCGGCGATGGCCGGATGCGCCAGCCCGTGAAATTTTTCCCGGGGCAGATCCGGCACGTCATGATGGCGCCAGTCATACAAAAAGAAATCATGCAGCAGCGCGCCGCGGGCCGCTGAGCGATAATCCAG
>DNYQ01000148.1:2047-2742 GCA_003506745.1 Syntrophaceae bacterium | reverse complement strand
TTGAGGTTGTCCTCCGTCTGGCGCAGCAGGACGCTGATGGTTGTCAGCGCCTGATCTTCCATAAATCCGACCAGATTGGTTTCACTGCGGCGGATATCCAGATAACCCATGATGATAATCAAGGCAACCAGGATCGCCGAAACGATTCCGACGGCAAAAGGTTGAATAAAATTACCATCATAGGAATGGTCGCCACGGCGGATAATAGTTTCTTTTTTTTGAAATAGCATTATAATATCAATATCAATATCAAATAGAACACTTTACCGGACGGTTTTTCCTTTGAGAGGCATCATAAGCCACTCAATGGAAATGTCAACGATAAATACTATGTTTTTTAAACACCAACAGAATCGACATTTTTGTCGGAAAGCGGACAAAATGCGGATTTTATTTATCTGCCTGTTAATACTTGATTAATTTATATAACTGAAATTCCGTCCGACATTTGTTTCCTGTTTTTTTGTCCTGCAAAACATGGAAATAAAATCATTTGTCGTTTATTTGTTTTATATATCAATTACTTACAATTTTAAAACAACAATGGCACAATATCTGCTAGATAATCAGACAGAAAAGGTAGTTAGTGTCGACTAAAAAATTACGGGCATGATTAGCCGACAGCAAAAATAACCCGGGAAGGTAACCAAGCCTTCACTCTTCTCTCCTGACGGGAGGCTCTAACCAAGCCTCCC
>DNYQ01000148.1:536-2027 GCA_003506745.1 Syntrophaceae bacterium | reverse complement strand
CTGGTCGGCGCGTTGCGGATGTGCAGCGGCACGGGCAGATACCCGGTTTTGTTAATTAAATCTTTTGTTTGGCCGTATCCGGTGTACAGAGCATTACTTTTCGGCGCCGTGGCCAGATAGACGGCCGCCTGAGCGATGGCCAGTTCGCCTTCCGGCAGGCCGATGAAATGAAAGGCCTGTTGAGCAGCCATCGTCAGCATCAGGGCGTGGGGATCGGCGTTGCCGATATCTTCCGAAGCGAAGCGCAACATACGGCGCAAAATATAGAGCGGATCTTCTCCGGCCGTCAGCATGCGTCCCAGCCAGTAAAGGGTCGCATCCGGATCCGAGCCGCGCATGCTTTTGTGAAAAGCCGAGATCAGATTGTAATGCTCTTCTCCGTCCTTGTCATACAGAAGAGCTTTTTTCAGCAGGGCTTCTTCGGCGGATTTCGCCGTGATGATCCTTTCTTCCGCCGGCAGTGACTGCACCATCGAGGCAACCGCCTCCAGATTGTTCAGAGCGGTGCGGGCGTCGCCGTCAGACAGACGAACCATAAAACGGACGGCCTCCTCGTCAACCTTGATCAGGAATTTTCCCAAACCTCTTTGCTCATTGGACAGGGCGCGCTGCAAAATGGCCGCCAAATCTTCTTCCGCAAATTGTTTAAGCAGCAATACACGGGTGCGCGACAGCAGAGGGGCAATGACTTCAAATGAAGGATTTTCCGTCGTCGCACCGATCAGGGTAATCAGCCCGCTTTCCACGTGCGGCAAAAAGGCGTCCTGCTGGGCTTTATTGAAGCGGTGGATTTCATCGACAAACAGAATGGTTTTCTGCTTTTTAGCTTCCCAAAGGTCTCTGGCATCGTCAACCACCTGCCGGATTTCCTTGACCCCCGAGAGCACGGCGGAAAAACTGACAAAGTTGGCTTTGGTTTCATTGGCTAAAATGCGGGCAAGCGTCGTTTTGCCGGAACCGGGGGGCCCCCAGAAAATCATCGAGAAAAGCTTGTCCTCCGCGATGGCGCGTTTGAGCAGTGTTCCTTCGCCGGTGAGATGCGCCTGACCGACGTAGTCGGCAAGCGTAAGCGGCCGCATTCGCTCGGCCAGCGGCGCCGTGTCCAGGGCGTCACTGGCGGTTCCCAGACTGAACAGATCCAGATTTTTCATTTCTGCCTCTTCGCTTTTTCAATGATTTCCATCAAAGCGGTTATTTTGTCCTTGGGCCGGGCACAGGCGAAACGATTCCAATCATCAGGCTTCAGCCGTTCCCTGAGCAGTGCTTCCACATCAAAAGCCGATTGCCAGCAGGAAATGACCCGCGCGCAGGGCAAATCGCCCGCTTCCCGGAGGCAATAGGCAAAGGTCATTTCATCCCCCAGTTTCGGACAGCGGATTAATTTATCGTCGTGTGCTGTTTTCATTGCCCGTCAGTTTGACTAAAAAAAGAAAAGCCGTCAAGAAAAATATACTTTCCTGACGGCTTTTAATGAGATCCGATAAATTACGG
>DNYQ01000148.1:0-518 GCA_003506745.1 Syntrophaceae bacterium | reverse complement strand
CGAACCAGATGGCTGACGATGGGGGCCATGCCGTGGTAGCGCAAACCACCCGCGTGGATGGGCGCGGGGACATAATCGTGCCCCAGCGTATACATGGGTAAAAGCGGTGTTTTCTGAGCCAGATCGCCGAAGTCGTAGGCAAACGGACCTTTGGTCATGCTGGGACAGGATGTCGGCTCCGCTCCTACAATTTTCACCTGTTTGCCATGGATTTTATCGCAGACATACGGCGCTGCGATACCGGCAAAATTACTGCCGCCGCCGCAGCAGCCCATGACCACATCGGGATAGATGCCGAGCTTCTGCATTTGCTTTTGAGCTTCCAGGCCGATAATCGACTGATAAATCAACACATGATTGAGTACGCTGCCCAGGGCGTAGTGAGACTTTACTTTGCTGGTGACTGCATCCTCGATAGCTTCGCTGATGGCAACACCCAGCGAACCGGGGGAATCGGGGTATTTGGCCAGAAAATCTCTGCCGGATTGCGTCAAAGTGCTGGGGCTGGGGATGCATTC
>DNYQ01000255.1 GCA_003506745.1 Syntrophaceae bacterium | reverse complement strand
ATTGCGACGATTACAAAAATTTCGGATCAGACGAATCTCCTGTCGCTCAATGCCGCCATCGAAGCGGAAAAAGCGGGCGAATACGGAAGGGGCTTTTCCGTGGTTGCGCGCGAAATCGGACGGCTGGCCAATGAAACGGCAATTTCAACCCTGGATATTTCGGACATTATCAATGAAATGCAGGCATCCGTCGTGGACGGCGTCAATGAGATGGACCGCTTCCGTGAAGGGGTGACGCATGGGGTGCGTTCCGCGGGGGACGCCACGATACAGCTCTCGCAAATTATCGCCCGGGTAGCCAATCTCAGCCCGGAATTTGAAAAAGTCAATGAAGGGATGCATTTCCAGTCCGTCGGTTCCAGGCAAATCAGCGATGCGCTGACGGATTTGAATGACAGTGCCGCGCAGATGACCAGTTCTCTGTCGCAATTCAAGGCCGTTACGGATCAACTGAATTCCGCCGCCATCGGGCTCAGCGAGACGGTTTCCCGTGTCGTCGTGTAATATTCATCTTCTTAAGCGGAGGCCTCATGAATTTAGGACTTCAAAATAAAATCGCCATTGTCGCCGCGGCCAGCCAGGGACTTGGAAAAGCATCCGCCCTGGCGCTGGCGCAGGAAGGCGCAACCGTTGTGATCTGCTCGAGGCGGAAAAAGGAAATTGCAGAGGCGGCAAAAGACATCATCCGGNNCGTCTGGTTGGGGAAACTGAAAAGCGTTTCGGCACGGTTCATATTCTTGTCAACAATGCCGGCGGACCGCCAACGGGCGATATCCTGACATTAACCGACGACGATTGGCGAAACGGCCATGAGCTCACACTGATGAGCATGGTGCGGATGACCCGCGCCGTTCTTCCGATGATGATTCGGCAGCGCTGGGGGAGGATTATCACTATCACCTCGATTGTGGCCAAACAGCCCATCAATGAATTGCTGCTCTCCAGCGCCATTCGCCCAGGTATTCTCGGTCTGACCAAAGTGCTGGCGAACCAGTATGCCAAGGATAATATTACCGTGAACACCGTCTGCCCCGGCCATATTCTGACTAAACGGCAGGAAGCGCTTGCCGTGTCGCGTGCAGCAGTGAAAAATATGACCATGCAGCAGTATTTGAAAGAGACTGCCGGAGCCATCCCCGCCGCCCGACTGGGCAGACCGGAAGAAATCGGCAGTGCCGTAGCCTTTCTGGCATCCGAGCAGGCCGGTTATATCAATGGCATCAATATGCTTGTTGACGGAAGCGCGGCTAAGGGGATTCATTGAATCCTTTTGTCATGGTCTTGCCTCAAAATCCGGGATGAGATATAAGCACCGATCATAAATTTTGGANNGGGGCCTGCGTGGGGCTTTGCCCCTATCATGTCATTTATGCCGACCGGACGGTTCAGCTTTTTGACTGTGATCTGCAAGACGGCAAGTGTTACGCCTTTTGTCCGCGCACGCCCGCCGACTATGGAAAAATTCGGGAAAGTCTTTTTGATGCCGTGGATATGACCATGGAAATCGGCGCCGTGCAGGGTTTTTATTTATCAAGGGCTGCCGATTGGCGAGTGCGCGAAAAGGCCCAGCATGGCGGCACGGTCACGGCGCTTTTGGAATTGGCCATAACTTGCGGATTGATCCGTTGTGCGGTGGTGTCTTCGAAAAACGGGGCATTCGAGCAGGAGGGCAGGCTGATTGATGATAAAAGTCAGTTGCGCGATTATGCAAAAAGCAGGTTTACGGTATCTCCCGCCGTGGCGGCTTTCCATCGGCTGACGGACGGTGCGGCCGGCAAAGTCGGCATGGTGGCAACGCCCTGTCAGGCCCTGGCGCTTGCAAAAATAAGGACGGCAAAAATTCCCGGCTATGCAAAAGCCGATTCGCTTGGTCTGGTTATCGGCCTCTTTTGCGGCTGGACGCTTTCGGCGGAAAGATTTCAGGCCCTTCTCGGCCGGTATCAGGTGTCCCCTGAGGCCCTCACCGGCATGGATATCCCGGCGGGGAAAAATATCCTGGAGCTTTATACGGATCAAACCGTGACATCGGTTCCCATGGCCGAAGTGGATGCCTGTGTGCGAACGGCCTGCCGTTATTGCATCGACAGCACGGCGGAGTTTGCCGATCTGTCCGTCGGAGCGGCGCGTTACGGAGCGGATGCGAATGAGATGCGCGGCTGGAACCAGATGATTGTGCGGTCTGATAGGGGGAAGCAGCTGATGGAGCTTGCCGCTGCCAGGGGTGTTCTGGAAATCCGCGAAGCCCCGGCGTCAGCCCTGCGTAATTTGAAAAAGGCCGCAGCGGAAAAAAAGAGAAAAGCGCTGAAAAATATTGCGGAGAAAAGCCGGTCGGCGAAGAATTTGCTGTATCTGAAAAGCGACGATCCGGTGGTAAAAAAATATTTAAAGTAGGGAACGGTCGCGCCACCCGCATGGGTGGTTCAAACCGTTCCCTACGAGTGACGAGCGACGAGATACGTATGACGAAATTACTGTCACCGGCCAAAACAAAGGTTTTATTTCTGGGGAACGAAGCCATCGCGCGCGGCGCCTTGGAAGCCGGCCTTTCGGTAGCCACCGGCTATCCGGGAACGCCGTCATCCGAGGTGATCGAGTCGCTGGCGCCTGTTGCCGGTGAAAGAAATCTTTATGTGGAATGGTCGGTCAATGAAAAAGTGGCGCTCGAAGTGGCCGCCGCCGCATCCTTTGCCGGTCTGCGCGCCGTCAGCGTGATGAAGCAAAACGGCGTGAACGTGGCCTCTGATTTTCTTCTGCATCTGACCGCCTCCGGTACGCGCGGGGGGCTGGTGCTGATTTCCTGTGAAGATCCCGGCGCTTTGTCGAGTGTCAATGAGGGGGAATCACGCTATTTCGCAAAGATGCTGGAAATGCCGCTTCTGGAGCCGGCCGATTTCCAGGAAGCCAAGGATCTGACGAAATGGGCGTTTGAACTTTCCGAAGCCATAGGCAATGTCGTGATGCTACGTTCGGTGACGCGCATGTCGCACGCCAGCGGCAATGTGATTTGCGGGAAGCTGCCCGCCAAATCAAGGCGGGCAAAGTTTGAGTACGATGGTTCGGTGATGGATTCGAGTCGCGGACCGATGATCAGCACGCCGGTTGTGGCCAAACATCTGCTGCATCAGAAAAAGCTTAAAGATGTTGAGGCGCTGTTTGAGAAAAGTCCCTTCAACCAATATGTCGGTCCGGCAAAACCCAAATTGCTGATTATTACCAGCAGCGCCTGTTTTCTTTACTCCGGAGAAGCTGTTGAAATGCTTGGGCTGCAAAAGAAAGTTGGCATACTAAAACTTGCCACGACCTGGCCTCTGCCTCCAGCGTTGCTGAAGAAGCATTTGTTAAAGACGGATAAGATTTTAATCGTTGAAGAAGTCATGCCGTTTCTGGAAGAAAACGTCAAGGTTCTGGCGGCGGGGATGATCAGGCAGATGAGCGGCAAAACCTTTTACGGTAAAATAGATCAAACGCTGCCGGCTGCCGGAGAGTTGAACCCGGATATCGTGGCCGAAGCGCTTTGCAAAATAATGAAGATCAAACGCAAGATGCTTCCCGCCGGTTATGTTGCTGAATTAAAGAAAACCGCGGCATTGATTCCGGCGCGGGAACAAACATTCTGCGCCGGGTGTCCGCACCGCGCATCGTTCTGGAATATCCACAATGCCATAGCACTCGATGGCCGCAAGGGATTTGTCTGCGGTGATATTGGCTGCTATTCGATGGCCGCTCTCTCGCCTGCGACCGGTTATCACACCATGCCTACGCTGCATTCGATGGGGTCCGGCACGGGGCTGGCCAGCGGCTTTGCCAAGCTGACTCAGTTTGGTCTGGATAAACCCGTTCTTACGGTTTGCGGTGATTCCACGTTTTATCATGCTGTGATTCCGGCGCTGATCAACGCGCAGCACAACCTGGCGGACATCACCTTTATTGTGCTGGACAACCAGGGAACGGCGATGACGGGATTCCAGCCCCACCCGGGCCTGAAAATCAGCGCGACTAAAGACGCGGTTCCCGCCGTGGAG
>DNYQ01000142.1 GCA_003506745.1 Syntrophaceae bacterium | reverse complement strand
TTTGCTGTCAAAGTCGGGATTATTTTATTGTTTCTCGCCGGCAGGAACATCATTGATCAGATTTTTTTCTAAACCGATGAAAACACTACATGTTGTGGTATAAATATTTCGTGAACACATAATGATGTATATTATCATTACTTAATATTAATTAATATTAAGCAATGATAATGATCATTAAATATTTTTGCTTGACTTTTTATTTTGGTTGTAGTTTTTTAAGGTCAAAAAGAAGGTATTTCCTAAAACCCCATGGAAAATATAAAGAAAAACAAAGTCAAAAAATTTCGAGAATCTATTCCGTTGAGTGTTTCGCAGTTGGCCCGCAAAGCTGAATTAACGCCGCAAACAGTTGCCAAAATGGAAAAGGGGTTGCCCACGCGAAAGAATTCAGAATTAAAAGTGGCCAAGGCATTACAAAAAGCTTATGAAGACGTTTTCCCAAACTAAGGGCCAAGTTTTATGATCTGCCCCCCCCGGAGGCATTGTTTGTAAATGAAAATTGGCCGGTATTTAGTTGCCTTTGTGTTTTTAATGACCCTTTTAATAACCTTTGGCAATCGAGGAGTTGTTGATAATTATTTCATGGGTAAAAGGCTTGCGCAACTGAAGGCGGAAAACAACGAACTTGCCGTACAAAACAAGGAGTTGGCGGGGAAAATCATATTGCTGCGAAGTGATCCGGCTTATATTGAATCGATCGCGCGCAATGAATTAGGGATGGTCAAAAAAGGAGATGTGGTTTACCGGATGACAAAATGATCGAAAGCCTGTTTTCCAGATCAAACATAACATTGACGGTGCTTTAATGGATTTAAAAAACTTATTTTCAGGAACAAAAAACCTTGTCGGCCTGGATATCGGCTCGACCTCCCTCAAACTTGCCGAGATCGTCACGACCTCTCAAGGTCAGACCCTCAACCGTTTTCGTCAAATTCCCGTGCCGCCGGGCGTTATCGTGGACGGTGTTGTGCAGGATGCCGGCGCTTTGGCCGCGACGATCAAAGAGCTTTTCCGTAATTCCGGTTGCAAGGGAAAAGGCATCGTCACCTCTCTTTCCGGCAATTCCGTCATCATTAAAAAAGTCACGCTTGCACAGATGGAAGAGGCCGAACTGCGCGAACTCATTCATGACGAAGCCGGCAAATACCTTCCTTTTGACAACATGGATGACGTCAATTATGATTTCCAGATTTTGGGAGATAATGAATTCAACCCCAATCAGATGGAAGTCATCATCGTTGCCGCCAAGAAAACGGATGTCGGCAACTACCTGGACGCGATTACCGCAGCCGGCCTCACGGTGATGATCCTGGACGTGGATTCTTTTGCCCTGGAAACCATGTATGAAGCCAATTATGAATTTGAAGAAAATGATATTATCGTCATCGTCAATATCGGTGCGGCTTTAACGAATATCAACGTCATCAAGGGCGGGATGTCCATCTTCACCAGAGATTTTACGATGGCGGGACATGCGATCACGGAAGCTTTGCAGGAACGGTATCAGGTTTCGCCGGAGGAGGCGGAACGGATGAAAGTGGAAGCCAACGGCGGCGAACAGGATATCCCCGATCTGGAAAACGCCATTTTAGACTGCGCCGAGCCGATCTGTTCGGAAATTGAAAGATCCGTCGATTATTTCCGCTCAACATTCGGCGGCGATTTTATCAAGCATGTGTACCTCTCCGGCGGATCAGCCAGAATTGCCGGTTTAAGCGATCATTTATCGCAGCGGTTGAATATCGAGACGCAGTTAATCAATCCGCTTTCAAAAGTCGGCTATAATAAAAGGAACATCGATGAAGGAAAGCTGGACAGCATCAAAACCATCGGAGCTGTGGCCATCGGTTTGGGTTTAAGAAAAATAGGTGACAAATGATTAAAATTAATCTTATTCCTTACCATGAAAAAGAAAAGAAAGAGAATCTGATCCGGCAGATCGTCATCGCTGCGGGATCCTTTATTCTTTTTATTCTTTGTCTGATTGCCGTGCAGATCTACCTGTCTTCACAGGTCAAAAATTTGGAAACCAATCTGGCGGATGCCAAGCAGACCCTGAAGGTCCTGGATGCCAAAGTAGGCGATTTGGATAAGTTTAAACGTCAGAAGGCTGAACTTGAACTCAAACTTGGCGTCATCGGGATATTGGAAGAAAATCGATTGGTGCCGGTAAAATTTTTTGACGAACTGGCCATGCTGGTTCCCTCCAAAAGCATTTGGCTTACGAAAATCGCACAGGAGGGCGGCAGCCTGACCATCGAAGGCGTCGGCCGCGACAATATTGCCGCCGCTGATTTTATGAAGACCGTTGAAAATTTTCCTCCCATCCAATCGGTTGATTTGGTTTCGTCAAAAAAAGTGGAGATTGCCGAAACAACCTTGCAGCAGTTTATTTTTTCCTGCAAGATGAAAAAGGGGTTTTAAATTATGCCCATTAACTTGAACGATCTTAAAAAGTTGTCTCCACAGGTCAGGGCTCTGATCGTCGTCGGGGTCATCTTTCTGGTTGGCTACTTCTATTACTTTTATTTTTTATCCGACACTCTGACCAAGCGATCGGATCTGGATAAGGAATATCAGGAACTGCAGTCGCAAATCCAGCAGAAAGAAAAAATCGCGTCGCAGCTCAACAAGTATAAGGCGGATGTTGCGGCGCTGAAAGAAAATTATAAAACGGCTTTGTTGAAACTTCCCGACCAGCGGGAAATCCCCGGCCTTTTTCATTCTGTCGCGATGGCGGGCAGAGAAACAGGCGTTGAGTTCGTCTTATTTGAGCCGAAAGCCTCCGTGCCTCAAACGCTGGAAAACGCTGAAAAACTGTCCGCAAAGCTGAAACCGTCCGATAAGAGGCAGGAAGAACAGGAAAAGGCGGAGGCTCAAAAAAAGGCGGCGACGCCCGGCAAGCCGGGCGATGCAAAAAAAGGGCCGGCGCCGGAGCCTTTTTATGAGGAAATACCGGTAAAAGTGACGGTGACGGGCAATTATCAAAATGTTGTCGCCTTTTTTGAAAAGGTGGCCAAATTGCCGCGCATTGTCAATATTTCCGATGTTTCCATGGGCGATCGCAAAGAAGTTAAAGGGCGGGGATATCGTATCACTGCATCCTGTACCGTGAAAACGTACATGTTTGTGGATAAAAAAGAGCAGGCCAATGAAAAGACAAATGCGAAGAAGTAAATGGATCGTGATGGGCAGTTTGCTGGTTCTCCTGGCGACGGCGTTTAGCGCTTTCGGGGCTCCGGCAAGCCANNCCGTTTGTCAGCGTGCAAGTGACGGCTGCCAAAAAAGAAAAAGCGGCAACCAAGGTAGAGTCGATCTTTCCGCTGCAGAAAGCCGGTGTGGATAATTTCAACCTGGTCGGAATCATGGGGGATGAAACGCGCCGCGTGGCCGTGGTTGAAGATGCAGCCAAAAAGTTTTATCCGCTTGTTGTCGGAACACGGATGGGCCTTCACAATGGGAAAGTAACGAACATCCTGGCGGATCGAATCATCGTGGATGAATTAGACGGAAAAAAAACAAAAAGAATTATTTTGAAACTGCGCAACAATTAACAATGAGGTAATATCATGAAAAAATATTTATCCAAAATCATCCCTGTTTTGATCATCCTCTGGGTTGTTTTATGTGGCGTGGTGACGGGGGTTGGCGCGGATCAACATAAGGCGCCCGGCGTAAAAAATGAAACGGCCAATGTCGGTTATCTGGAAAATATATTGTTTGAAAGGCTGTCCGGCCGGGAAAAAGTCATTCTGGTGGTGTCTCAACAGCCCGTAATTGCGCCGCCTTCCCTTCAGGCGGACAACAGTCTGCTCATCCGGCTGGAAAATTTGTATGCGCCCGACAACATGCGGGAACCGCTGCGGGGCATGCAGTCGATTAATGTAACCGGCGTCAGCACAGAGCGGCGGACGGCGCAGGGCAAGTCCTGGGTTTATTTAAAAATTAATCTCAAAGAAAATACGCCTTATTCGATCAGACCGGAAGGAAATAAAGTCATCATTGATTTCAATGTTTCCGCTCTGGAGGCAAAATCAGCCGCTGATCGCTCCGGTCAATCCAGTGAAGGCGGTGAGATAAAAAAACCGGCGCGCAGCGAGGCCGTCAAACGATACACGGATCAGATCGTCTCCCTTGACGTTCAGGACGCGGACATCAAAAGCGTGTTGCGTTTAATAGCGGAATTAGGCAATGTCAGCATTATTTCCGGCGATGACGTCAAAGGTCCTATCACGGTGACGCTGAATAAAGTTCCGTGGGAACAGGCCCTGAATTCCATCCTGGACATTAAGGGACTGGCTAAAAAGCAGGCGGGTGACGTCATCACGGTGATGACGCTGGCGAAACAGAAAAAGGATGAGGATGACCGGCAGAAGGCCCTTGATCTCCAGCAGCAGGCGGAAGTGAAACAAAAAGAAAAGGAACAGCAGTCCGACATCGAAAAGGGCAAACTGCGCCAGATCATGATCGAGGCCAAAATCGTCGAAGCAACGGACGATTTTATCCGGAATCTGGGAATTCAGTGGGGAGGCGGCAACAGCCAGAATATCGGCGGGGCGTATGGACTGGGTATATCCGGTGCAACCAATCCCCTTACTCAAACCCGGCAATTGAGTTACCCATTCCCGGCTGAAATTAACCCAATAGGAAATATGGCGGCAGTCAATATGCCTGCCAACATACTCGGGCCAACTTTGGGTCTGGTTTTTGGTGGAGCGCATGGTTTTATCGAGGCGCAATTGCAGGCTCTCGAAAAGACCACGCAGGGTAAAATCATTTCCTCGCCCAAAGTCGTGACGATGGATGATGTAAAAGCCGTGATCAAGCAGGGCGAGGAGATTCCATACGTTACGCCGGCCACGACCACGTCTCCCGCCACCATTGCCTTTAAAGACGCCCTCCTGAAACTGGAAGTCAAGCCGAAAATAACCCCAGACAACCGGATTTCCATGGACATCAAGGCGACGAATGACCGGGCTGATTACACCAAGGCGCTGGTTGCGGGCCAGCAGATGCCCATTATCAAAAACGAAGTGGAATCCAAAGTGGTTGTGCAGGACGGCGATACGGTCGTGATCGGCGGTGTTGCCAAAGTGGATGAGACCAAAATAACTGCCGGTACCCCCTGGTTTTATAAGATTCCGGTCCTGGGCTGGTTGTTTAAAACGGAAAATATTGAAATCAAGAAACGGCAGTTGCTGATCTTTATTACACCGAAGATCCTGTCTGAATCCGGATATATCGAAGATGAATGCGACACCACGAAAGTCGACAACCTGGATCGCTGTCTTGGGCGGAAGTAGGCCATTGTTTTTGCAAACATCCATCCCTCTGCCTGTCCATACGCAGAGGGATTTTTATGAGTGCAATCGTAAAAAATTTAATCCAACACGCTTGCTGGTGTTCATTCAACCATGAAACTGAAAATATTCATTGTTATTTCGACTCTGCTTTGCCAATTGTTTTTTGTATCCTGCACGAACACGCCCTGGCATCGGGATCAGGCCGATATTGCCTTAAGTAAAGGAGTGGCCCTGATTCAGGCCGGACATTATATCGGCGCGCTCAAAGAACTTCTGGAAGCGGACAAAAACGCGCCGGATGATCCCGAGATCAATTATTATCTGGGCGTCGCCTATCTCGGCCGCGGACTGAAAGATCTGGCCATGGAGCGCTTTCAGAAGGCCGTGTCCCTGAAAGCGGATTACTCCGAAGCGCATAATTACATCGGCACGATGTATATGGACACGGGCCAGTGGCAGAAAGCCATTGATTCTTTTGACAAGGCGCTGAAAAATTATCTTTACGCGACGCCCGGATTTGCGCTTTATAATTCCGGCTGGGCTTATTACAACCTGCAAAATTATGATATGGCCCTGTCCCGGTATCAGCAGGCCTTGCGGGAAGGCCGAATGGACGCCTGGCAGCCGCAGATCGAAAAAAACATCGGCCTGGTCTATATTCAAAAATCCGATTATGTTCTGGCCAAAGAGCATCTGGAAAAAGCCGTTTCCCTGAATCCTTCTCTTTTTGACGCGCATTTTTATCTGGGAGAAATTTATTTAAAAATTCACGATAAGGCGAGTGCCAGAAAGTCCTTTCAGCAGGTGATGAAGCTGGCTCCGCAGTCGCCTCTGGGACAAAAATCCCGCGAGTATCTGCAATCTTTATAATAATGCTTCATCATCGGCCGGCCGATTTTTTCAGGACCAAGACGCATGCAACAAATCATCCATGACGCATTCCTGCAAAGAATTTTCAAGCTTCAGAAAAAATTCCCCGCCTGTCTGATCGACGGCATCCTCCTGACCGGCATCAGCAACATCCGTTATCTGTCGGGATTTACCGGCAGCGAAGGCGTTCTCATCTTAAATGCCGACGAGGCCTGTCTGCTGGTGGACGGCCGCTACAAAACCCAGGCCGAGGCCGAAGTCTATGGCGTTTCCGTTCTCCGCTACGACCATAAAATGCAGTGCATTGAAAAGACCGTAAAAAAAATGGGTCTGGCGAAACTCGGCTTTGAACCTGCCTTCATCAACGTGGACATGTATGACGACTTAAAGCGAAGATTAAAAAACGTGCGGCTTGTCCCTCTGGGTGAGGAGCTCAAAGCGCTGCGGGCCTGCAAAGACCGGCGCGAAATCGCCATCATGCAAAAAGCCGCGGCGATTGCTTCGGCTGCGGCGGCCACGCTGGTCCGTGACATGAAACCCGGCTGGACGGAACGGGAGGCGGCCCTGCATTTGGAAATGACGGCGCGCCGGACGGGCGCCGAACAGGTTGCGTTTGAGACGATTGTCGCCTCCGGAGAAAATGCGGCGCTTCCCCACGCGAAGCCGTCCAACCGGAAGATTCGGCATGGAGATTTTGTCGTGGTTGATTTCGGCGTGAAGTATCAAGGCTATTGTTCCGATGAAACCTGCACGTTTGCAATTGGGGAATTGACAGGGGATCAAAAAAATGCTTATCGTGCGGTCAAGTGCGCCCATGATGAAGCCATAGCGGCCGTCAGGGCGGATGCGGCCGCGGCGGGCATTGATGCCCTGGCGCGCCGGGTGCTGGGTAAAAAATACGGCCGCTATTTTGTCCATGGAACCGGTCATGGCGTCGGCCTGGAAGTTCATGAAGCGCCGCGTCTGGCGCAGACGTCACCCGATGTTTTGAAAGCCGGAATGGTGGTGACGGTGGAGCCCGGTCTCTATTATCCCGGCCGGTGGGGCATTCGGATTGAAGACACGGTTGTCGTGAAAAAAAACGGTTGTGACATCATGACCAGGATGAAAAAAGACATCATTATTATTGAATAAAGCTGAGGTTAACCTGTTATGAAGGTATTTCCAGAAGACCTGCTTTACAGTCGCGAACATATTTGGGTGCGGGTTGACGGAGACATGGCGACACTGGGGATTACGGATTACGCCCAGGAAAGCCTGGGGGAAATTCTGTCCATCGAATTTCCTGAAATAGACACGTATGTGGAGCGCGACGAAGCTTTCGGCTCCATTGAATCCACCAAGGCGGTGGTGGATCTGATCGCGTCGGTCAGCGGAACAATTGTCAGCGTCAACGAAGACATCAACGACGACATCGGCATCGTCAACAGCGATCCTCATGATACCGGCTGGCTGGTCGTCATCGAGATGGATGATATGGTGCAGCTGGATGATCTTCTGGATGCGACGG
>DNYQ01000299.1 GCA_003506745.1 Syntrophaceae bacterium | reverse complement strand
GCTGCTTTGGCAACCACCTTCTTTGCGGGAGATGCGTTTTTCAATGCAGCCTGGGCCGCTGCCAGACGGGCGATGGGCACCCGGAAGGGCGAGCAGCTGACATAGTTGAGGCCGGTCAGGTGGCAGAATTCAATCGAGCTGGGTTCTCCTCCGTGTTCGCCGCAGATGCCGACTTTCAGTTTGGGATTGACGCCCCGGCCTTTTTCCACGGCCATCTTGATCAGCTTTCCAACGCCGTCGCGGTCCAGCACGCGGAACGGATCGACCGGCAGGATTTTCTTTGCGACATATTCGGGCAGGAATTTGCCCGCATCATCACGGCTGTAGCCGAAGGTCATCTGGGTCAGGTCGTTGGTGCCGAATGAGAAGAATGCCGCCTCTTTCGCGATTTCGTCGGCGGTGACGGCCGCGCGGGGCACCTCAATCATGGTTCCCACGGAATAATCGACTTTTACACCGGTTTCTTCCATCACTTTTTTAGCGATGGCGACGATGATTTCCTTTTGCGAGGCAAGCTCCTTCACGATGCCGACGAGCGGCACCATGACCTCGGGACGCGCGTCCACGCCTTCTTTGGTCAACTGACAGGCGGCTTCAAAAATCGCGCGTGCCTGCATTTCGGTGATTTCGGGGAAGGAGATGCCCAGACGACAGCCGCGATGCCCCAGCATCGGATTGAATTCGTGCAGCGCGTTGACTTTGGCTTTGACCGCTTCCAAAGAGATGCCCATTTCATAGGCCATTTCACGCTGGCTTTCCTCTTCATGCGGCACAAACTCGTGCAGCGGCGGATCGAGCAGGCGGATGGTGACGCCGTATCCTTCCATGGCCTTCAGAATGCCGTAGAAATCTTCACGCTGCATTGGCAGCAGTTTAGCCAGCGCCTTCTTGCGGCCTTCCAGGTTGTCGGCCAGGATCATTTCGCGCACGGCCTTGATGCGGTCGCCTTCAAAGAACATGTGCTCCGTGCGGCAAAGGCCGATGCCCTGCGCGCCGAAGTTCCGGGCGACGGCCGCGTCATGCGGCGTATCCGCGTTGGTGCGGATGCCCAGTTTCTTGGCTTCGTCGGCCCACTGCATGATGATGCCGAAATTGTCGGAGAGCTCCGCGGGGCGGGTTTTCACTTCGCCCAGCATCACTTCGCCGGTGGAGCCGTCCAGAGAGATATAGTCGCCTTCTTTCACGAGGGCGTTTTTAAATTTGATCTGCTTTTCGGCGTAGCTGATTTCAATCTCGCCGCAGCCGGAAACGCAGCATTTGCCCATGCCGCGGGCGACAACAGCCGCGTGCGAGGTCATACCGCCGCGTTGGGTGAGGACGCCCTGTGCCGCGCTCATGCCTTTAAGGTCTTCCGGCGAGGTTTCAATGCGCACGAGAATCACCTTCTCGCCGCGGGCCTTCCACGCTTCCGCGTCATCCGCGTTGAAAACCACACGCCCCGTTCCCGCGCCGGGAGAGGCGGGGAGTCCCTTGGTGATGACGTTGCGGGTTGCTTCGGGATCAAAGGTGGGATGCAGAAGCTGGTCCAGCGACGCCGGATCAATGCGCAGAAGCGCCGTTTTCTTGTCGATCAGCTTTTCATTGACCATGTCCACCGCGATCGTGACGGCCGCTTCGGCTGTGCGCTTGCCAGTTCTTGTCTGGAGCATCCAGAGTTTCTGGTCCTGGATGGTGAATTCAATGTCCTGCATTTCCTTATAGTGACGTTCAAGCTTGGTGTAAACATTGACCAGATCCTGGTAGGCGGCGGGCATGTATTCTTCCAGCGACGGATATTTCGCGGCGCGTTCCTCTTCGGAAACGTTGTTGTCTTTGGCCCAGCGGCGGGAGCCGATGAGTGTGACCTGCTGCGGGGTGCGGATGCCGGCAACGACGTCTTCGCCCTGCGCGTTGATCAGATATTCGCCGTAAAACAGATTTTCGCCGGTGGCCGGGTCGCGGGTGAAGGCGACGCCGGTGGCGCAGCTTTCGCCGCGGTTGCCGAAAACCATGGCCTGCACGTTGACGGCGGTGCCCCAGTTGTCGTCAAAGTTGTTCATTTTCCGGTACAGGATGGCGCGGGGGGTATTCCAGGACATGAAGACCGCGCCGATGGCGCCCCAAAGCTGTTCTTTGGGATCGGTCGGGAATTCCTTGCCCAGCATCCGGACAATCAGCTTTTTGAACCGGCTGACCAGTTCCTTCAAATCCGCGATGGTCAGATCGAGATCGGCCTTGACGCCCTTTTCGGCCTTGAGTTCGTCCATCACTTCTTCAAACGGATCGTGCGCGTCCTTATCCGCGGGTTTGAGACCCATGACGACGTCGCCGTACATTTGAACAAAACGCCGGTAGGAATCCCATCCGAACCGTTCATTGCCGGAGATGCGGATGATGCCTTCGACGGTTTCATCATTGAGACCCAGGTTCAGGACGGTGTCCATCATGCCGGGCATGGAGACACGCGCGCCGGAGCGGACGGACAACAGAAGGGGGTTGGACGGATCGCCGAAGGTCGCCCCCATGGTTTTTTCAACCTTTTGCAGGGCCGTTTCCACTTCCTTTTCCAGGCCGGAGGGAAATTGCCGGTTGTTTTTGTAAAATTCGACGCAGACGTCGGTGGTGATCGTGAATCCGGCCGGCACCGGAATTCCCAGATTCGACATTTCGGCCAGGTTTGCGCCTTTGCCGCCGAGAAGGTTTTTCATTTCGGTTCTGCCTTCATTGATTCCCTTCCCGAATGTGTAAACACGTTTAGCCATATTTTTAATCTCCTTTAGAAAGAAATATTTTTTCTGCGGTAAAAGAATACAAGCGTTGAGTTTAATAATTGAAATAGAGGATGCTGTAAAGTGTTTTTTCTTTTCCAAAGTAAAAACCCCCGCCAGGGAATGCGCGGGGGCTTTTACTTCTGGTACTATATGTGGAGGGAAGGGTTTAAATCATCAGGCTCTTAATGACATCGACAACCGGCGCCGTGAAAAGAGCAATCAGGATGGCATACAGGGCGAAAGAACCGATCGCTTCGCTTAAATACAGTTTGTCGTATTTGCGCTTCAAAGAAACAATAATGAGTCCGCCGATGATCAGGCAGCCCAGATGGAAAAACGGGAAGGGATTTTCGCCGGTGGCGCTGATCTGGGCAAAACCGAAAGTGGCTGTGGTCAGAACGATAAAACCGACTAAAAGAACTGTCTGCATAAGTTTTTTCATAATTCCGATTCTCCGTTTCTAAAAGAATAATTGCTATTTGCTTTTAAATACATGAAATAAGTATGCCAAATGACTATTTTAAGGGAAACATTTTATAAGACCATGAAATAATTGAGATAATATTTATTGCCTTGATGTGTGCTCAGGCTGGATAAAATTGAAAAACTTGTTTCATTGAAAGAAACGTTCAATGCCGGTCGAAAAAACAAACAAAATATTGAATTCCGCCCTGAATGTGGATCATTAAGCGGTGGTGCTTTACCATTATTCAGGCCTGTGCTACAAGAAAACAATTATGAAAGAAAGCCTGATTCGCAAAAAGACGTTTTTCCAGCCTAAACATCCGTTTTCCGGACGAAAATCCAAAAGGACGGAATCGAAGATTTTCATGAAACCGGAGATTGCCCCGTCGCTCAAGAGCGTTTTGGCACAGATCGGCAAACCTAAGGCGGCGCCTTTTGTCCCGGATGATTTTCAGGTTCAGGCGCTGGCCGCCATCAGGCAAAGCGATTGCCTGGTCATCGCGCCGACTGGTTCCGGGAAAACCTGGATTGCAAGGGAAGCCATTTTGTCGGTCATGGAAAAAGGCGGGCGCGCCTGGTATGCCTCGCCGCTTAAGGCCCTTTCCAATTCCAAATGGGTGGAGTTCGGCCTGCATTTCGATCCCGAAAATGTCGGCATCATCACCGGCGACACCAAGGAAAACACCGAAGCCCCGATCATTGTCGGCACCACGGAAATCCTGCGCAATCAGCTTTACGACGCCATGCACGAGGGTTTTGACCTGAACTGCGATCTGGTCATTCTGGATGAAGCTCACTTTCTGGGTGACCAGGATCGCGGCGTGGTCTGGGAAGAGATCATGATTTATCTGCCGGTGCGCGTGAATTTGCTGTTGCTTTCGGCCACCGTCGGTAATGGCGACGAGATTGCTTCGTGGCTTCAATCGATCCGCAAAAAAAGCTGCGCCGTGGTTCGCGAAGAAAAACGCCCCGTGCCTCTCTACCCTTTGTTTTTGCATCCGTCAGGCTGTCTGCATCCTTTTCTGGAAGGGAAAAAAGCCGGACCGGCTGTTAGTGATTTTTCGAAAAAAGAAAAATTCCGGCACCGGGGAAGCCGCCGTCCGCCGGATTATGCGGGGATTATCCGCGTGCTGGAGCGGTTTAACCTTTTGCCGGCCATTTTCTTTTTAAAATCGCGGGCGGAGTGCGATGCGGCGCTTAACTGCCGGACGGGACTGACGGCGCTGAAAGGCAATGATGCGTTCACCGACGATTTATACGAGCTGCTGGATCGATTCCCAACGCTTGGCAGCCACCGGCAGATCAAGGCGCTTCGGGCTGCCGGACTGGCGGCGCATCACGGCGGACAATTGCCCGCCTGGAAACTGCTGGTTGAAGAGATGATGAACCGGGGACATTTGCGGGTGATCTTTGCCACGACAACAGTTGCCGCCGGCGTGAATTTTCCCGCCCGGACGATCGCGCTCTTTAATTCCGATCAATTCAACGGTCATGATTTTGCGCCGCTCTCCGTAACCGAGTTCCGGCAGATGACCGGAAGGGCGGGCCGGCGCGGTCAGGACAATATCGGATTTATGCTGACGGTGAGCGGCCGGTTTATGGATCTGGCGCATGTTAAAAAAATGCTTTTCGCCTCGCCGGAAGATATTTCCAGCCAGTTGCGAAACGATTTTGCAATGGCGTTGAATCTGCTGTTGTCCCAGACGCCCGCCGACGTGAAAAAAATATTTGAAAGGTCTTTTGCAGCCTGGCAGCAGAACAAAACCGGCAGGCCTGGCCTGTCCGCTTCCGACCTGCTATGGAAGGATTTTTCCCGGCACCTGGATTTTTTGCAGCAGGAGGGTTTTGTTGACGCGGCGGGAAAACTCACGGATGACGGCCGCTGGGCGTCGCGGCTGAGGCTGGACCATCCGCTTTTGGTTGCCGAGTGCCTGCGGAAGGAGGGGTTTCCCGGCGACAATGAAAAGATTCTGGCGTCGGTTGCCGCCGTATTTGCCTATGACCGGGATGATGAAGTTCCGCTGGTTGCCAGGGAACTGTCCCAAAAGCTGATGGCCGCGCTACGCAAGATGCTCCTGACGGTGCGACCGCTTTCACGGCGACTGGAGAAGGCGGGATTTGCCGGAGCCAGGCTGTTTTCTTCCGCGGGAGTGGCGATGTATTACTGGGCGCAGGGCGGAAACTGGGATGAGGTCATTAAAATGACCGGGATCGCCGAAGGCGACATGGCCTCTCTGGTTTTGCGCACGGCGGACAATCTGCGTCAGATTGCTTCACTTAAAGACACGCATCC
>DNYQ01000177.1 GCA_003506745.1 Syntrophaceae bacterium | reverse complement strand
GATGATTTGCTATGTGAAAACACTTTTTTTATGAGGCGAATATCAGTCATTGGTGCTTTTATGTCAAAGAATAAGCCACGGGAAAGGCTGGAAAAGACCGGATGCGCGGCCGGAAATTCGGGGCCGCGTTTCATCCAGTCGTTCTCGCTCTCCCTTGGGGGGAGTTCTTCATTCCTGTTGCTTTTGTCTTCCCGTGAAAACGGGAATCGCACGGTGATGCCCCCTGTAAATGCAGGGTTTACCAAAGGACGTGTTTTTTACTTAAACGCCGGTCTTTGGGGAAGCAGATGCATATACTTAATCTCGGTCTTGGTTTCTTCATACTGGAAGCCCAGGATGTCCCGCATGGAAATAATGCCCAAAACCTTTTTGCCTTCCGCTATCGGGAGATGTCTGATCTTTTCCTTCCTCATGGTGTTGATGGCGTAATCCAAATCGTCATCCAGCGTTGCTATGGCAACCTGTTTGGTCATGATATCCACAACCTTTTTATTGGTAAAATCGCCGCCTGCGAAGCATTTTCTAATGATGTCTCTTTCCGTGATAATTCCAACCAGCTCATCTTTGTCATCGCAGACGGGGAGTGCGCCCTTATTATTCTCGGACAACTTCCGAATCGCCGCCAGGACGAATTCATCCGGCCCAACCGTTAGTAACCCTTGACTTTTGAATCTCGTGACCTTCAACATACCCCGAATATTCATGTGCCGCCTCCTTTGTGATATTAAAAATAATGATGCTGCTGCCGGTTTAAGCATTGTTTTCTCCGTGAAACACCTTATTTTCGGGGAAAATTTCCATGCTTAACCCTTTATGAAATTTCCGTGGAATTCATACAATTTGTTTCCGGTTGAAATCAAGCAATTTTTTCAAGGGGGATGTCTTACCGGCTTCAGGAAGGCGGATTGATGATTGCTTTNNTAAGCTTGCTGCGATCGGATGACGTTCATTTCATATCTCGACACTTTGCTGCGAGGTGGTTGATCTTAATTGAAAATATTTCTTGCTTTTCGCTTTTTATCTGCTAAGAAAACAACAAACGTACGTTGTAAATATATTTTTTTAATGATGAAAATATGTCGTTAAATCAGTTAGTTGACTCGTGTGATGTCCGGTTTACCCTATTTGAAATGTTGGAAATGGGAAAACTTACCCGCTATGATCATTTCAAGGATTATGATCGCAGCGTTTATGAGGATACACTGGATCTTGCCGAAAAAATTGCCCTGGAGCAATTCTATCCGTCAAACAGCGACGGAGATAAAACCGGGCTGAAATTTGACGCCAAGAAAAACGAAGTTACGGTTCCCGAATCCTTCCACAAGGGGTTTCACGCTTACCTGGAGCCTGGTTTTCACAGCCTGGCCTTCCCTCAGGAAATGGGCGGAATGGGCCTTCCCTCCACGGGTTCCATGGCTGCGGCGGAATATTTTAACGCGGGCAACACGGCGTTGACCATGTATTGCGGCGCCATCACCGGAGCGATTCATATTATTGAGCATCCCGACGTCAAACGCATGCTGCTGTACATGAAGAGCACCATTGAAGGGATGCGGATGCTCTGCCTTTTCCTGGCCTATCATGAAGACATCATGCATGTATCGAAAGATCCCGATGAAGTGAAGGCTTCGACGGGCATTGTCGAGATTCTGACCCCCATCGTGAAGGCCGGCATCTCCGACGCCGCCTGGCTGGTCACGGCGGAAGCCATACAGGTTTACGGCGGCTACGGTTACTGCCAGGAATATCCGGTGGAACAGTTTGCACGCGACGTCAAGGTTTTATCCATCTATGAGGGCACCAACGCCATTCAGTTCCTTGATCTGCAGATGCGCAAGATCCTGATGAACAAGGAAATGTTCAACGATAAAATCCCGAAGCCGCCTATTACAGCGGACGCGTGTTGTCTTCGCAGTTCTTCATCGGCGCGGAGTTCCCCAAATTCTTCGGCAGGGTGGAGTGCATCTTGGACAACGAAGCCCTAGCAAAAATTTTACGATTACTATGTCCCCCAGTCCATCCGCTATCCCCAGTATCCGGCGCAGAGGATTTTTCAGTTGACTGCCGGACAGGTCCCGAACAAGGCCTGTACCAACTTTTATGGAACGGAACTGACGTTCTGGCAGATTCGCGAGCAGGTCTTAAGGCTGGCCAACGCCCTGGCCGCCAAAGGCGTGAAAAAAGGCGACCGCGTCGGCATCCATTTACCCAACTGTCCGCAATTTGTCGTGGCGTATCTTGCCGTCCTCCATCTGGGCGGCATTGTCGTCAATATGAATCCGCTTTATACGCCGACGGAACTCAAATTCATCATCGAAAACACCACGATGGAAACCCTGATCACCTTTGACATGGTTTTGCCCAACATCAGACCTCTGGCGAAAGAAACAGGATTAAACAGAGTGATTGTTACCAAAATCACAGATTATATCAATGGCTTGGGGGTCAGCACGGCCAAGAGCCTTGATCTGGAGGAAGGCTGGCTGCACTTTTCCGAACTGATCGAAAACTGTAAAGACACGCGGCCGCCTCGTGTTCCAATTATTCCCGATGATCCGGCGATGATTCAGTTTACCGGCGGGACGACAGGCTTTCCCAAGGGCGCGCTTCTGACGCACGGCAATCTGGTGGCCGCCACGTTCCAGGCCGGCATGTGGGCTTCACCCGGCGCCTATTCGCCGATCGCCATGCCCCAGCAGGACCGCAGCGCTTTGTGTGTTCTGCCGTTCTTCCATGTTTACGGCAATGTCGTGGCGATGAACTGGTCGTTTTTCGGATGCGCCACGCAGGTTATTGTGCCGCGGTTTGATATTGACGAAATCCTGGATACGATCGTCAAAGCGGGACACATTACGTATTTCCCGGCGGTGCCCACGATGATTACCGCCATTGTCAATCATCCCAAAGCGGCCAATCTTGATCTGGGCAAATATTTAGGATTGCTCAACTCCGGCGGCGCGCCGATGCCCGTGGAACTGATCGAACGCGTGATTGATCTGGGCATCACGTTCAGTGAAGGGTACGGTCTCAGCGAAACCAGTTCGATTACCATTGCCAATCCGCTGTCCTTCAACAAGGTCGGTTCGATCGGCATTCCCATGGCGGACAACGATTTCCGCCTTGTGGATGTGGAAAATGGCGTTGAGGACGTCAAACCGGGTCAGCCCGGCGAATTGATTGTCAAGGGACCTACCGTGATGAAGGGGTACTGGAACAACCCCGAGGAAACCAAAAATCAATTGCGCGACGGTTGGCTCCATACCGGCGATATTGCGCAGGTGGACGAGGACGGTTACATCTTTATCGTGGATCGCAAGAAGGACATGATCATTGCCAGCGGCTTTAATATTTATCCGCGGGAGATTGAGGAGGTCCTCTATGAGCATCCAAAAATCGCCGAGGCGGTGGCCGTCGGCATTCCGCACGATTACCGGGGAGAGACGGTGAAAATTTTCGTCGTCACGAAGCCCGGTGAAAAAGCCACCGAGCAGGAAATCATCGATTTCTGCAAACAGAAGATGACCGCCTACAAGGTGCCCAAAGTCGTTGAATTTCGCGGGACCGTGCCCAAGTCGGCCGTCGGCAAAATTCTGCGGAAGGTCCTGCGGGACGAGGAACTGGCCAAATTGAAGAAATAATTCATGTTAAGGGGGATAAAGGATGAAAGCTGAAGACGTAAAAAAGATTGCGATGATCGGCGCGGGTGATATGGGACACGGAATTGCCGCTTCCTGTTTGCTGGGCGGCTACAATGTTGTCCTGCGTGATATTGAACAGAAATATGTCGATAAGGGTGTTGCGGGAATCATATCGAGCCTGGAGAAGTTCAGGGAGAAAGGCAAGATCACACCGGATGCTTTTGCCAAGGCGCTGGTGCGTCTTACCCCGATGGTTGATTTGCAGACGGCCGTCCAGGACGCGGATTTCATTATTGAGGCCGTGCCGGAAAAACTGGAGCTCAAGCAGAGTGTTTTTGCCGAACTGGATAAGTTTGCGCCGAAACATGCCATT
>DNYQ01000270.1 GCA_003506745.1 Syntrophaceae bacterium | reverse complement strand
ATTGGGCGAAAGGCCGCGCGCTTCTAGTCCGACGATATAGGCAACGTCACAACGATTAAAAGCTTCTCCTGCACAAAGAACTTGAAAATCATGAGTTGAAGTGTGGCCGGAAAAACCGAGATTTTTTCTCCCCTGTCTTAAAATCTCATGGCACACAGCAATTGGCACACGATTAGCGCCGAAACCTCCCGATGTAAAATAATCTCCATCATGAACAAACTTTTCCACTGCTTCCTTCACGCTCATGACTTTATCTTCCATTTTGCGTGATTTTTTCCGGAAAAAAGCTCTGGCTTTATCCGCATCCGGATCTGTGAAAATTTCACCAACTCCCTGTTCAATTACATCCACAGCCTGTACCTCCTGTTGAATTGATAAAAACTTCCTTTTTGTGGCGTGAAGTATATTTAGCGGTTTCTTGTATGTCAAGAAGATTTAGGCCACAAGATATAGGAGATGGATGAGCTGACCGGAACGGCGCTGCATTACGCACATCATCCTNNCGTATTCGATGTTTGGCGGGTCATAGCCTCCCGGATAATGTAGCGGGCCATGGTTCGACAGGCTCACCATGACAGATCATTGGTTTTACGCCTTCCCTGAACTTGTCGAAGGGCGGTTGCCGCAGAAGACATTGAATCCGGAATGTTCCCATGCGGAAAGCATCCTGACCATTTCTTCCGAAATCTTGCCTTTTTTCAGGAGCATCCTGAATACCTTGTGACGGAAAATGGCTTCCAGCTTTTTAAGGCCAATACCATCCGCACATCCGTCCAACCCCGTTGTTTCACCTGAAGATGCCGCCCGATCTGCTCCGGCAATCCCATCATATGCAGCAGATCCAAGCATACCGGCAGCCCCGCCAATCCCGTCATCCCCGTAGCATGATTCTCTTCTTCGTACTTGAATCCCAACACTTCTTGTAACATACTCGCTTCACCTCGTTGATGATGGTTTTTTCTTCGCGAAAAAACTCTATCACGGCCAGTCGGAGACAACCGGTATGACCACTTTTTGCACTTATACGGAAAAACCTGGATCTGCCGGCAAAGAGTGCCCTCTGATTAAAATCAAACTGGTTTACGAGTATGACCGGACAGTGGAAACCGGAAAAGAAGGTGAGATTTGTGTCCGCGGACCGGTAGTATTTTTAGGATACTGGAATCTGGAACATGACAACCACTACGCCTTCCGGGAAGGCTGGCACCACACCGGCGACATCGGAAGACTGGATGAGAATGGATACCTCTGGTACGTAAAGCGCAAGTCTGAAAAGGAATTGATCAAACCCGGCGGAGAAAATGTTTATCCGGCGGAAGGGGGAAAGGCGATTTTGGAAAATAGTTGCTGCGTAAACATCCTCGTTCAGAAACTGCATTTGCCGCAAACTGGAATGGAGGATCTGTTTTAAAGTTCAAGCAAAATCTTTTGATAAAAATTTTTTTCCTGCTCTACGAGCTTTTTCAGAACCGGCAGGGCCGGAGAAAAATCCGGGACATCACCTTCACTGATCTGCCGGAAAATTGCGGCCGCGTCATGGTAAAGATTTTCGATGACCGCCAGACCGGAGGAAAGGCCAAGCTGCTGCAACACAAGGTATTGCTTTTCCTGTTCCTCCAGAAACTGCCGGTAGAGAGTGCGGAAGCCGGCCCCGCCCGTCCCTCGTCGTTCGATAACCTGATAGGTGAAGCGCGCCGACCATTGCCAGTCTGATATATCCTGCCAATTGGACAGATCTCTGACAAATATCTCCAACGAATTGACGCCGTAGGCAACAGGCAGTTCCGGAAGACCGTTCAGATTTTCCTCAGCCCACTGGCGGACAGCACCTCTCACCACGGCCTCATCAACATGAAACCCGGAGAAATCCTCAGGAACGAAAGATTTATTCTTCAGCGCGTAGGGGGGAAAAACGGCGCTCCTTGCTCTTTCCATATCTGCAATCGCAACAGCAAGCATCTCCGGGTGCAGTGTATCCGAAACGTAGAATTCTTCCTTTTTATCATTGTAGCCGCAGATGACAACAGCATGTCCGGGGAAATGTTGATCGGTGTTGAAGTAGGGAAGATAGGCAATGTCTGTCTGGACAAGAACCGGCAGTCCACGGTTCACCGCTGCTATCGCCAGGCGTGTCGCCTCGGCGGCATTTTCCTCCTCCCGCCACTGAAATTTTACACCTACGGTCCGAAAGAAGTTGTCCTCCATGGGGAAACATCTTGTGTGAACCAGCCGGGAAGGGCGGCCTTGAATAATCTGATAGGAAAATCCGGGTGCCCGTCCCAAACCGATGACGGTGGGCTCACTAACCTTTATCCCTTGGAATGCCAGAACATTGCGAATGGCGCTGGACGCACAATGAAATCCTGGTTGGTGGCTGTAGCCCGGAATTATCTGATCCTCATACATGACAATCCTCCCGCCGGAAATGCCGGCAGCAACACGGTAGTTCGGAGATGCAATGCTCTTCATGAAACATTCTGTCTTTCTTTTGCATAGAAGGGAAATTTTATCTTAGGGAATACATAAATGCTAA
>DNYQ01000189.1 GCA_003506745.1 Syntrophaceae bacterium | reverse complement strand
CCGCCGCCGTGGCGCGGGGCCATTTTGCCCGAAAAGACGATGTGCAATACGCACTGGCGATTTTAAATGCCGTTGGTCTGGCCGTGGAAGTGGATGAAAAACTGATGGACGCGGTGACGGGTTTAAGCGGCAGCGGTCCGGCGTATTGTTTTTTGATCATCGAAGCCCTGACCGATGCCGGCGTCCAGTTGGGTCTGACCAGGGATTTGGCCGAGAAGCTTGCCGCACAAACGATGCTGGGTTCGGCGCGTCTGTGTCTTACGAGCAAGCAGCATCCCGCCCAGTTGAAAAATATGGTGACCTCTCCCGGAGGAACCACCGCCGCGGGATTAAAAGTTCTGGAAGAGGGAAAAATCCGCGCCACGCTGATGGCCGCAGTGGAGGCGGCTGCGAAACGCGCTAAAGAACTCGCCGGTTAATCCCGCTTTGGCGGGACGAGCGTTAATTCTCCGCAGTTTGCTGCGATATCATGATGTTCATTTCATTCCTCGAAAGCTTGCTGCGAGGTGGTTGATAATAAAAAATTTTTGCAAAAATAGAAAACTAACAGAGAGGTGAGAAGAAAAATGGACGTAGCGGGGAAAATCATCATTGTTACCGGGGCGGCTTCCGGCATCGGCCGGGGATTGTGTCAACGGTTTGCGAAAGAAGGCGCGAAGGCCATTATTGCGGCCGACGTCAATGAACCGGGCGCAAAAGCCGTTGCTGATGAAGTTAAGGGTGAAGCCTTTGCCTGTGACGTGCGCAAAGAATCGGACATCATCAACCTGGCAAAATTTACGGAAGACAAGTATGGCCGCATCGATCTATTCTGCTCCAACGCGGGCATTATCGCCATCGGCGGCTATGAAGTGGATAATGAAGCCTGGCAGCGCATCTGGGAAATCAATGTGCTGGCGCATGTGTTCGCGGCTCGCGCGGTTATTCCCGGCATGATCAAACGCGGCGGCGGTGCTTTTCTGATCACGGCTTCGGCGGCGGGGCTTTTAAGCCAGATTGGTTCCCTGCCTTATTCCGTCACCAAGCATGCGGCGGTGGGCCTGGCGGAAAATCTTTCCATCACTTACGGCGATCAGGGTATCCAGGTCTTTGCCCTTTGTCCGCAGGCCGTTGAAACGGAAATGACGCGTCAGCACGAGGGCGGCGGCGTGGCGGGCGTGGACGGCTTGATGAAGCCCGAACAGCTGGCGGACGCCGTTATGGAGGCTTTTGCCGCCGACCAGTTTTTAATCCTGCCTCATCCGGAAGTCAAAACCTACATGCAGAGAAAGGCGGCGGATTATTCCCGGTGGCTTCAGGGCATGCGCAGGTTGCAGGAGAGATTCATGACCGGAGCGCCTCTGAAAAAGTAATAAATGTAGGGAACGACTTGTGACCTCGTGT
Organism: Syntrophaceae bacterium; assembly: GCA_003506745.1. Lineage (GTDB taxonomy): Bacteria > Desulfobacterota > Syntrophia > Syntrophales > Smithellaceae > UBA8904. Next base: position 1,966 of record DNYQ01000189.1, on the reverse strand, counting down.
GACTTTCAGGTTATCGCGAGCGTTCCCTACGATGTTAATCAGGAAGGGAGGAATCTATGGGCACAGGCGAGACATGCGCATCGGTCAGCAACCTTCATGATCTGGAACAGGCTCTTCAGACAGAAGACAGGGTGATCGCCATGGTTTACGTGACTTGGTGTCCTTTTTGCCGGAGAGCGCTGCCTGTGTTTGAAAAACAGGCGCGGGAAGAAAATCGGCATCTGCTGCTGGTGGCCGACGATGAGGAACACGTTGCTGATTTATACGGCATTGATATTTTTCCAACCCTGATTCTGTTTGAAAAAGGTCAGATCGTCAAGCGCCTCGACGGCCAGCCGGGGCTGGGTCTGCATGATAAGCAGATTGCCGATTTTATTCAGTCCTGCCTGCCGGCGTAACCTTTTCAGGATTCGGAGCTCCATACGTTTGGATATTTTAGTTCAATACTGCGGCGGCTGTAATTGTCAGATCGACCGGTCAAAGATCATTGGGGATATTGAAACCTCAATGGGTTCGGGTTATCGTCTTACGACGGATCCCTCCGGAGCGCCTTTTGACGCGGGCATTCTGGTTTGCGGGTGTTCGTCGGCCTGTGCCCGGAAGGACGAGCTTAATGATTTAACCGGATGCTGGATTGTTGTAGCCGGGAAAGCCGTTGATTCCCGAGAGCTGCCGGAAGACCGGCTGGCGTCGGCGGTTATAGAAAAAATAAAAGGAATAGGAGAGGAAAAAGAATAGANNAATTGACCATAGACTATAAATATTCAACAAAAATAATAGTCTAACTATGAAATAAAATAATACTTGACAGTGTCACTATGATGATATAGCTTATCACCATCCAGAAAAAGGGTGTCTTTATGGCCGACCATGTTCGAGTAAAAAGCAGAAAAGATCGCATTATGGATGCGGCTTTGCGCATTTTTGCCGAAAAAAATTTTCAGGAGGCGACCATCTCGGAAATCAGCAAGGAAGCGGGTGTTTCCGAGGCCACCATTTACGAATATTTCGGAACCAAAGAAGATCTTCTCTTTGCCATTCCCGAAAAAATTTCCAATGACACATTTAAAGAATCCGAATCGGTTCTGCCTTACATCAAGGATGTAGAGGGCCGGATGCGGGCCATCATGTTCAGCTACATTCAGCTTTACGAGAGCAACCCCGATTATTCCGCGCTGGTCCTGCTTCAGCTCATGTCCAACAAGCGTTTCCGTCAGACGGCTGCTCATGAAGCCATTCGCCGCTCCGCTCACCGTCTGCTCGACTGCATTCGTGAAGGCATCGCCAACGGGACATTCCGTTCCGACGCCGACGCCTATCTGATTCGTTCCATGCTGATGGGGACGATTGAACATCTGTTTATTCACTGGCACATGCAGGGAATGCCCAAACGAGACAAAAGCATGATGGAGATGCTCGATCCGTTTCTGGAGGTTGTATTAAACGGCATCCGGGCCAAGAAAGAACAGCAGGGGCTCACGCTGCATCTGAACCTGGAAGACGCCCGTGCGCTGGCGCAGCTTCTGCAAACCGATCCGGCGTTGAAATTGCCGGATGGCGGCGCAAACGTTTCCCGAAAAACAAAAAACAAAAAATAACGGATACATATAAAAGAAAGGAGGACCACCCATGAGAACCAAGCAAGATTTTATCAACGCCCTGTCAAAAATGAAACGCAATATTTATTATGACGGCAATCTGATTGACCGGACGGACGAGCTGCAGAGCGACTGCATCAACGTCATGGGAACGACGTATGACGAAGCCGCCAANNGTGTCTTTTGAAGCGGACAAAGTGAAGCCGGGCGAGACCAACTATCATGAGAATTTCAAGAAATGGCTGACCCGTTTTCAGAAAGAGGACATGATCGCCGCCTGTGCCCAGACCGATACCAAGGGCGACCGCATGCTGCGTCCCGCCGAACAGCCCAATCCCAGTTCTTATGTGCGCATCAAGGAACGGACG
>DNYQ01000192.1:403-5218 GCA_003506745.1 Syntrophaceae bacterium | reverse complement strand
AAGACCTTTTTGCCAGAGTGGAATCCGCCATCAAAAAGCTGCATTCATACGAAACGCCGGAAATTATTGCAGTTCCAATCGTGAACGGGAGTAAAGAATACTTGAAGTGGCTTGATGAATCCCTGGAATAGAAATTCCAAATATTGCGTGCAATAATTTTCTCTTTGTTTTAAGTAAAACACCTTCTATTTTCTCAAGGAGACTTTATGTCTGAAAAAAGCGAGTTGGAAAAGAAATGCATTGATACNNTGACGGGCTATGATCTTTCGCTGGATGACATCAAAAATTTCCGTCAGTGGGGCAGCCGAACGCCCGGTCACCCCGAATATAAACATACGGCGGGTGTTGAAGTCACCACGGGGCCTCTGGGACAGGGACTGGCCAACGCCGTCGGCATGGCCATTGCCGAGGCGCATCTGGCGGCGCGTTTCAATCGCGAAGGGCTGCCCGTTGTTGACCATTACACTTACGTCATGGCCGGAGACGGAGACATGATGGAAGGCGTGGCGGCGGAAGCCTGCGCTCTGGCCGGCCACTTGCGCCTGGGTAAGCTCATTGTCCTTTACGACGATAATCAGGTTTCTCTGGCCGGCTCTACGGGCCTGACTTTTACCGAAGACATCGAAATGCGCTTCAAGGCCTGCGGCTGGCAGGTGCAGAAGGTGCCGGACGGAAATGATGTGGCGGCCATCGACCGGGCCGTCAGAAAAGCTAAAAAGGAAACCGGCAAACCCTCACTGATTTGTGTGCGGACGATCATCGGTTACGGCGCGCCGGGCAAGCAGGGTTCCTGTGATGCACACGGTTCGCCGCTGGGAGAAAAAGAGCTGCACGGCGCGAAAGACACCTGCGCCTGGCCGAGGGAACAAACCTTTTATGTTCCCGACGATGTGGGTAAATATTTCCGTAAGGCCGTTGCCCGCGGCAGAAAATACGAAGACGGCTGGAATGAGACCCTTGCGGCTTACCGGCAAAAAGATGAGGCGCTGGCCGGCCGGATGGAAAGAACGCTCCGGGGCGAATTGCCTGCAGACTGGGATAAGGATCTTGCCGAATTTCCTGCCGGCTCCAAAGATATCGCCACCCGCAAGGCCTCGGAGACCATTATGCAGGCTATTGCGGCAAAAGTGCCCGAACTGGCCGGCGGTTCAGCGGATTTGAATCCCTCAACATTCACCTGGCTTAAAGGCCTGGGTGATTTTCAAAGTCCGGTTTTATCCAAAGAGGGTCTGCACGGCATGGTGGGAGGCGACTGGAATTATTCGGGACGAAACATCCACTATGGCGTTCGCGAACACGCGATGGGCGCCATTTCCGTGGGGCTGGCTCTGCACGGCGGGGTGATTCCCTACACGGCAACCTTCCTGGCGTTTGCCGATTACATGCGTCCGCCCATGCGGCTGGCCGCCATGATGGGGTTGCGGATCATTTTCGTTTTTTCGCACGACAGTATCGGCGTGGGTGAAGACGGCCCGACGCATCAACCAATCGAACAGATCATGAATCTGCGCCAGGTCCCCAACATGACCGTCCTGCGTCCGGCCGACGCCAACGAAACGCTGGAAGCCTGGCGTCTGGCTCTGGCCAATACCACCGGCCCCACCGCGCTGATTTTCAGCCGTCAGAACCTGCCGGTGCTGGATCGGCAGGCATTGGCTCCCGCCGCCGGCGTGCGCCGGGGCGGCTATGTCTTGTGGGAGTCGTCACGGCTGGAACCGAATATTATTCTCATGGCCACCGGCTCGGAAGTTGCCATGACGCTGGAAGCGGGCCGCAAACTGGCGCAGGAAGGCATCCGGGTTCGCGTCGTGTCACTTGCCAGCTGGGAAATATTCGACCGCCAGCCGCAGGAATACCGCGACCAGGTTCTTCCGCCGAGAATTACGGCCCGCCTGGCCGTAGAGGCCGGCATCAAACTGGGCTGGGAGCATTATGTGGGGCTTTCGGGGAAAATAATCGGCATGGAAACCTTCGGCGTGTCCGCGCCCGGACCCGTGCTTTACGAAAAATTCGGCTTCACGTCCAACGATATTGTCGCAACGGCCAAAGCGATCCTGTTGACGCGTTAACCAAGGAGAGAGGCGATGCAGACGACCGGCATTTCTTTTTTACTGGGCCCTTATCAGAGCGCCGTATCCAATGCCTTGGAGAAAATGCGCCGCAGCAATATTGCCGCGCGCATCTGGGCAAACGACTACCGGGTCTGGAAACCGGCGCCCGAGGAAATTTCCAACCGGCTGGGCTGGCTGCATGCTCCCGTGGAGACGTTCGCGAACGTCAGCCGAATCCGCTCTTCGCTGGAACCCTTCACCAACGGAAGCATTGAAGACGTTGTCCTGCTGGGGATGGGTGGATCCAGTCTGTCGGCGGAAGTTTTCAACAAAATATTTGGAAGCGCGCCCGGCTTTCCCCGGCTGCAAATCCTGGATACGACCGATCCCGATTCCATTCGCCGGACAGCCGAAAAAATTCATCTGGGGAAAACGCTTTTTATCGTTTCCTCCAAGTCNNTGGCCTGGCAGTTGCAGCTTCCGTATGTTTTTTCCAACAATCCCAATATTGGCGGCCGTTACTCGGCGCTCTCCCTGGTGGGCATGATTCCCGCTGCGCTGATCGGCGTCTCCATCGAAAAACTGCTGCAAAACGCGATGGCCGTTGCCAGTCAGGAAAAGGCGGATTTCTTTTCCGGCCGTGTCGGTTCCACCGGCTTTCTTTTGGGCGCCGCGCTGGGAACGCTGGCGCAATACGGCCGCGACAAACTCACCCTGGTGCTTCCGCCTTCCTGGAAATCTTTCGGCGATTGGCTTGAACAACTGATCGCGGAGAGCACCGGCAAAGAAGGCAAGGGGATTCTGCCGGTGTTGAACGAACCGCAGATGGATGTGGACGCTTACGGCAAGGACCGCGTGTTTGTCTTTTTTTATCATGGCCAGGACGAAGGAGATTCCAGGATTACGCAACTGGCGGGCGCCGGACATCCCATTCTGAAGATTCGGATCAGCGGTTTCTATGATCTGGGCGGGCAAATGTTTCTGTGGGAAATCGCGACGGCTGTCGCCGCCCATCTTTTGGGAATCAACCCGTTTGATCAACCGGATGTCGAAGCCACCAAAAAACACACCAGCCGGATGATTGAAGAATACAGGAAAAACAAAGCATGGGCGAAGGCAACGCCTTCATTAGCCGGCGATGATGCCGACATTTACGGCGATATCACGGGGGCAACCGTTTCCGAAGCGCTCTGCGGTTTTCTGGCGCAGGCCCAGACCGGCGCTTATGCAGGGTTGCAGGTTTATTTAAGCCCGTCGCCGCCGCTTGATGAAGCGCTGGGGAATCTGCGGCTGGCGATTTCCCGCCAATACGGGATGGCCGCAACGACAGGCTACGGGCCCCGCTATCTGCATTCGACAGGCCAACTGCACAAAGGTGATGCGGGCCGCGGTCTGTTTATTCAGATGACCGGGGGGAGCGCGTCGGATCTGGCTATTCCCGACGAGATGGGCCAACCCGGCTCTTTGCTGACCTTCGGAGCGCTCAAAGCCGCTCAGGCCGAGGCGGACCGGTTAGCGCTGATCGATAAAGGCCGCAGGATCATCCGCATCCACTGGAAAAAAGACGCCGTCGCCGGAATCAACGCTTTGGCCGGGAATCTCTAATCCATCACCGCGCTTCCGTAATCACACGGAGGATATCCGGCGCGTGCCGTTCGGACGCGGCGGGAATCGCTTTGGGGTGGCCCAGAATAATCGGTGCGACAATCCGGCAAGTATCGGGAATGCCCAGTTCGGCTCTTAGCCGGGGATCGCGAATATTGGCGCCCAGAGCAACCCAGCAGGTGCCCAGACCCCGGGCCGCCGCCCCAAGCATAATGTAGCTTGCCGCCAGCGCCGCATCCACATCCAGAGACCCCACCGATTTGGGCCCGACAATATAAATCACGCAGGGTGCGTTATAAAACACGTTGAAATTTTCGTCCTGCAGCAGATTCACATAGCCGGGGTTCAGATGGATCTTTTTTTCAGCATGATCCCTAAGGAGATTGGCTTTGCTCTCGTCGGACAGAGCCTTGATCGTTTTGCGGCATGAGACCACCGCAAAACGGCAGGGTTGATTGTTGCTGGCGGACGGCGCCAGGGTTGCATCCTGAAGAATGTCCTGAATGATCGCCAAAGGAACCTCTTTGTTTTCAAAATCCCGGATCGCCCGTCTTTTTTGTAAAAGCTCGGAAAAAATCATCATGGTTTTTCTCTCCTTTCTTTGCCTATCCTGGCAGAAACAGCGATATGAACGTAATAATGGCGTATTGAAACGCGGAAATCACGGGATTCAGCGCGCCCAGAAGCAGCAGGCCCAGCACAATAAAGAAACCGAAAGGTTCGATTTGAATCAGCACGCGGTTGAATGATTCCGGCGTGAATCCCATCAGAATTTTCGAGCCGTCCAGAGGCGGAATCGGAATCAGATTGAAAGCGGCCAGCAGGATGTTGATATACGACAGCAGGTAAAGCACCTGATAAAGCAAGCCGCCCGGTTCGGGAGCCAAAAGCCGCCAAAAAAGCAGCGCCAAAAAAGCAATCAGAATATTGGCGGTCACGCCGGCGGCCGAAACCAGGATCAACCCCTTGCGTCTTTGGGGCTGAGGGATGTTTTCCAGATTGACCGGCACCGGTTTGGCCCAGCCGAAACCGACGATTAAAAGCATGAGCGAGCCGATGGGATCCAGGTGCCTGATCGGATTGAGCGTCAATCGTCCCAGCCATCTGGCCGTTTCGTCGCCCATTTTGAAGGCTACCCAGCCGTGCGCCAGCTCATGCA
>DNYQ01000192.1:0-390 GCA_003506745.1 Syntrophaceae bacterium | reverse complement strand
ATCTTCAGGAAATCCGTATTTTATCTTGACAGATGCGGCTCTTTATTTGTACTGGCTTACGTGACTTTTTAAATAATCCATGAAAGGAATCACGTTCATGACTGAAAACCCTTTGCCGTTGCTCATGAATCCGAAGTCCGTCGCGGTTGTCGGCGCCGGTAATGATTTTACAAAAATGGGAACGATTCAGGCGTTGAGCATTATCAAAGACGGCTATCGAGGCAAATTTTATCCCATACACCTGAAAGAAAAAAACGTTTTGGGGCATCCTGCCTATAAGGCGGCGTCCGATTTGCCGGAAGTGCCTGATCTGGTCGTTTTAATTGTGCCCAGCAAATCCATAACGACCCTGCTGGCGGATTTTGGAAAAATCGGGACGAAAAGGGCGAT
>DNYQ01000302.1 GCA_003506745.1 Syntrophaceae bacterium | reverse complement strand
AGACGAAGCCCGTGAAATAGTTGGTTTCGCCGAAGCTGCTCGTGCTGGTTTCCTTGTTGAATGCCTCGGTGGCGTCCATTTTCCAGGTGCCCAGCAGATTGGGGAAGCCCTCGGCCAGGGCTGCGGAGGCGCACAGGGCCAGGACGGCCGCCAGGACGATGATGCCGAAAATCCGTTTCATGCCGTTCCTCCCATGATGTTGGGGTTTTGCACCAGTCTACCCCAAGAAGGAGACTGTGCAAAGGGGAAAGGGACGGGTTGGGTTCAGGCCGAGCCGCCCGCGCCTTCCGAGCCGGCCTTGCGGTCGCGGAAGGCCTGGGCTGGCCAGGGGAAGATGTCCCGGGCCTTTTCCAGGGCCGCGGCCTCCACGGCGTCGAACCAGCGGCGGAAGAGGTCCTTGAGCATCCGGCCGTCCTCGGTGAGTTCGAAGCCGGACTTGTTGCTGCCCCGGGTCTGCACTAGGCGCACGCCGAGCACGGTCTCGGTCTGCTTGAGTTTGCCCCAGGCGGCCCGGTAGGAGATGCCCATGGCCTCGGCCGCGCTCTTGAGCGAGCCGTGGCGCTCGATCTCCTCCAGGAGCTGGGCCCGGCCCGAGCCGAAGAACACGCCGTCCTCGGTGTCCAGCCAGAGATGGAGACGGATGGTGGGAATGGTTTCGCTCATGGGGTCCTCACGGCGTTTGCGTTCTTTTATGACAAATCGTGCATAATAACAATCCGCGCAGGACGCAAAAAAAACGGCAGGTGGTCGCCTGCCGTTTTCATTGTCGCATCGTGGTCGGGATGAGAGGATTTGAACCTCCGGCCCCTTGAACCCCATTCAAGACCCGGGGCTGTCAAGAATTGAATGTAACAACCTAAAAACAAAGAGCATCTCCCGTCGCATCCCGGCTGTGCAGGGTGTGCAGCATGTGCCCAACGACGCTGGTTTCAGCAGGGCGCTGCTGAAAAAGGGGACACAAAGGGGACACTGGAATCCAAAGCGTTCGCGAAAATTCTGGCTGGTATTAGGTTGAGCCTTGATTCGAAACTAAATATTGCATAGTTATTATATGCCGTGGCGATGGGCTCCTCTTCCCCTGTTTGATTACTTCGTCCTGTGGCAGCTAATTCTGGCTAAAACAGGACGGGGAAAGGAGGCTCCATGGAGCTTGTTAAATGGCTTGTGCACTGGCTGGAAAAGGCAAGGGCTTGGTTGAGCAACCTGCAAGTCAGAACGAACGAGTGGATTAACTGGGTCATTGATATGATCCAGCGAGTCCAGCAAGTTCTTGTAGGATTGCAGAAACTCCCAGCATGAACTCCAGGCAATGTACGCTGCGGTGGGGGGTTGGAGCCTTTCCGGCCCCTCATAAATTTTTAGCTTTCGAGCATGATGTGTTTTGATTGCCAGAACACCCCTAGATTTCGTTGGATTCGACAGTTATGACGCCGCGCTTTCCGCTTTTGTCTGTGCATACCAAGCGTATCGCCCCTTTAACCGTCATCAGTGTTGCAGAGTCCAAAATGGTGTACCCGGAAATGTCCATAACAAATGCTACATCTCTACCATTATCGTTTGTCACTATTTCAATATCATTTTCATTTATTGAAAGTATATAGACATTGCGCCCGCGGAATATCGAGATTCCATCTAGCGTCATCTTTAGCTTTCTGCTATAAATATTTGCATACTCAATATCGGCGTACATTGCAACATCGCCAGACGCTATAGGTGAATCAACAAATTTAAAAAAATTCTTTGTCGATAATGAAATAAAGTCATTATATTCTTTTGTTCCTTTCAAAATCGACTTGCCAATTGCTGAAAAAGCCGGAAAATCCATGTCAACATTAATAAAATCCATTTTCCTAGTTGTTAGCATTGTAGCTTGAGCAAGCGGCATTCTGTATTGAATGACTTTATCTCCATCAATAAATTTATCAATAGTTATAGTCCATTTTAATTTATCGCCTTCAAGTATACTTCTATAACTACTTGTTATGCTAGTATGAGAGTGTTTGCTCCCGTAAATAATATCTATGGACGTTACTGATTTGCCAAATGATGGACTATATTGCAAATTAACTGGACTAACTATTGGAGTGACAACACCATCATAGTGTGGTGCAGAATTGACATTAATACTTGAGCATCCATAAGTACTAATAATTACAATTAATATGGCTAGATATCGCATAATATGCCACCTGAATTTTTGATTAACATAGTAAAGCGATGTCATATTGTATATACATTCATTAGCACATATAGTAAATTGTAATGATAAGTAGTATTGGTATAATGCTTTAAATTTTAATTTCTTTACTTTCACAATGTGCTTACATGTCATAAAATTATTACGCTAATATTTTAAGCGCGAAATCTCTTTCTTCGGTGAAAAATTGTGCTGCAAAGTCATACGCATCATTCCAATTCGGAAAGCATTGCTTAAATTTATCAAGTTCAGTGACCATGATATCAATTATTTTGTTGTCATCTGATTGAGTAAAGCTAATATTATAATCAGAATGAATTGCAAACTTAATCTCTACCAAACGTTTACAAAAATCTTCTATAGCCTCCTTTCCTTTGTCTTTTCCAAAAAATGATACTTTTCCAGAATTCTTTACGACTTTTGACATAGACAAAACCAGTGATTGAAGGGCCTTAAATGTCTTATCTTTGCCTGAAAATACTTTCATCGCTAATGAGTAATTTGAAAAAGACATTTGTTCTTCCTTAGGTATAAAGTTGATATTGGTATATCATATTTATAATATTTTTGTTGTAATGGCTTAGTATATATTTAAATATGTATTTAACGGTTATTATTGCCATCAGTCGTCGTTCTGCTCCAGCAACACCGTCCCAATGAGCCGGACGAAAGACGCTTTGTAATGATTTTAGCGTGTCTTATTTGTTAATAGTTCGGCCAATCTTCCCCACGAATACTCGCTCCCCATGCCTCGGACCCAGTACGAACGCCTTCCTCAAATAATATCTGTAAAATATCCTTTGAATATTCTTTGACAAAAAGAGAACGCTCTTCTGCCGAGTATTCAGAAGTATAGCCCTTATTTCTCATACAATTTCCGACATGATCGGTAAGCATTGTGGCGAGGTCTTTGTTTTTGTCTTTTGGAGTAAGTTGTTGGCACTCGCGAAGATCACCCGCGATATCAAAGTCCGCCCTAGTGTATCCTTTAGGAACATCCCAACTTGTTGTTTTGTTAACGTCCTTTCCGCACCCGGAAATCAGAGTGAGGATGACGAATAGAAGCAGCGATAGGCAGCGCATAGAGCCCTCTCTGTTGCCGCCGATATCAGAAAGACAAATATGAGTCCAGCGTTGAAGCGCCGGGAAGCTCCGCTCAGATTCTGCGGTTCCTGAGCAGGCCGCTTGCGCGTTTTCTTTGGGGCGTGGTAGGGTCAAGGAAACCATTGGTTTCTTCAACCCCAAGGAGGTCAGACCGCACACCGGAAGTCGCGTCATCGGTTTTGATGGAATCAAAACTGATGACGCTGTGAAATCAAGAAACCGCAAGACCTTGAACGCCGTTTTCCAACCAAACGACCCTGGTTACAATCCAAACGCATCCTTCAGGCCACACTGCGCACCCGTTGCCAGATGAATGGCGAGGGCTCCCTCGTCATTGCCGCCTTCCCCCATGGCTGCCATATCAAACGCTGGACATAGCGCCAGCGGGGCAGCATCCGCTATTGACTGGACTCGCGGGACCATTCCTAGTGGGAAAAGGGCATTTGTTCATCCCGTAGCTGCTGTGTGTGGTGGATTCCGCCACAGGCGACCCTTTGGGTCGCTTTGCCCTGGGGCTTCCCCAGAATATGGCGAATGGATCCCGACAGCCAGCCTGATAGGGAACGTCAAACTGACGCGGCTTATATTCCGCGTTTGCCATTCCACGAGATCGAACACCCCGCCTGTCGGGGTTTTCGTGTTTCAAAAAAGTATCCATTCCCCCCTTACCGCTCTTGCGCTCCGAGTCATCGGTGGTGTTCCCTGAAGGAGTACCAGGGCAACCGGGAGGGAACACATGGCCGGGAAATCTGATAGTTTAGTCTTTGGGGTGAACCGATGCACCTTGTCGGGCCCGAGAAGTAAGCAGGAAAGAATTCGGGAAACCGCGCGATTCTTTGCCCAAACGCTCCGCGCGGCGCGCATGGGTGCCCAGAAATGGAGCAACCTGAACAATAAGCATTTTCAACGCGTTGTGGACCAGATGCGCGGGCGAGGTGCTGGAGACGGGAGAATCGCTGAAGTCCTTTCAGCCGCCAGGCATGTGTGTAGGGCTTACGGCAACGAATGCGTAAGCCGGGACAACAGTACCTTCGGCGTGCATCGGGGCACCATCGCCAACCCGACAACCAAGGCGGCCGATCCGGACAAGGTTGCACAGGTGCTGCAATCCCTTCGGATGGATATCGGCTATGTTCATGCCCCCCGGGCAGCAGCACAAATCGAGCTGATGTACCAACTGGGTTTGCGGCGGGAAGAAGCGGCCAAGGTCGATTTGGTCAATGACTGGAACCGGATTGAGCACACACTATTGATACAGCATGGCACAAAAGGCGGCCGCCCGCGGATGCTTGAGAGCCTGTCTGAACAGCAGGAAGCAGCTTTGGCGCGGGCCGAGGCATTTATTAGTCCATCGAACCGGAAGGGAATCTATAATCTGATGCCCCAAGGGATGGGCGACGAGTGGCTGCACCGCGTCGATTATGCGGCCAGGACACATGGCATGACTAAAAAAGAAATGGGGTTCACCCTTCATGGGTGCCGTCATGAGCGATTTCGCAAAATGTACCATGACCACTGTGGATTTTTGCCGCCCAATTGTCATTCATCACTGGATGCGTTTCAGGAAGCGGCCCAAAATGTAGCGGGAACGGGTTGGATGCAACGTGATGCCGAAGCGCGCGATCAAATTGAAGCTGCGGCAGGACATTCACCGGGACGGCGCGACATATCGAATGCCTATTTGGGAAGCAGCAAATAGGCCTACGCTGCAACCTGGGGTGACATAACTTCTGTTTTTTCACCCCGCCATCGATCTTCGGGGGGGACCAGCCCCCCCCGTGACCCCTCCCGCAGGGGCCTGAGGCCCCTGTCCCCACTTTTTCCGCCCGGGGCTCCAAGCTGCCCTGGACGGAAAAAGGTTTTTTAAAATTTCCCCCCTCCAGGTCTTGTCCGCTGGAGCCGCCCGATGGTTTGCTTGGCTCATCAGGGGCAACGAGGAACCAACGCAAACCGGCCGCGGGCGAGCGAGCAACAGCGCGGAAAGCCGTTCGAACCGCCAGGAGCCAAGGGATGTGCACCGAACTGAAACTGCTGACTTTGGAAGAGGTCGCCCGGATATTGAGGGTCCACCGTTCCACAATCTCGCGGCTGATCGCCTCTGGCGCTTTGCCGGCGCTCGCGATACGGTCCTGCATGCGGGTCAGGGAAACCGACCTGCATCAGTTCCTTGACAGCCAAATAGGGATGTCGACGGGAGGACGCTCGCTGGAGCGATGACCTATGGCAACTGTTACTATTGTTGCGCGGAAGCGCACCAAAGGCAAAAGCTACATCGTGCAGTACAAGGTGCCGGGAACCGGCGAGAAGAAACACCACGCCACGTACCGCACCTGGCATGAAGCCGATGCCGAACGGACGAAGCTGAAGCAGCTGCTATCCGGCGGCCAGGCCCCGGAAGACCGGGCCACAGCCGCGAAAAGCCGGAGCACGACCTTCGGGCAGGTTGCCGAGCAATGCTCGGCCGAATGGCGACGGAGGGTGAAGGAAGGGAGCATGAGCGCCGTCACCTTATCAGGGTACGAAAACTTCCTGGCACCGCTGTTGGAAGTCTGGGGGAAGCGGCTGGTGTCCAGCCTGACGCAACAGATGCTGCTGGACTATCGGGCGGACGTGGCGGGGAATTTCTCACCCGCCCTATCGAACAGACGTCTGTTCATCGCAAAGCAGATCTTGTCCAAGGCACTACGGGATGGGGTGATCCGGCAGGACCCTTCGGCCAGGATCCAGTACCTGAGCGAGAAAGTGCATGAACGGAAAGCGTTCCTGTTACCGGAGCATGTGGATCGTCTGTTGGAGGAGGCGGCTCAGTCGTCCGCCAGGCATTATCTACCGCTGATAATATTGCTGGCGGTTGAGCATGGTTGTAGCCGGCAGGAACTCCTCGATTTGAAGTGGACGGACATTAATTTCGACTTCCAGAAAGCCGGGATGATCCGCTTCTATCGAACCAAGAACAAGCAGGAGCGGGTACACCTGCTGATGCCACGCACACGGGCCGCCTTACTGAAAAGGCAGGAACATCTTCAAGAGCGCCGGAAGCGGCGGCAGATCACGGTACGCGGGGACCACGTGCTTGGCCATTTGGACGGCACCAGAAAGAAGGAATTTCGAAAGGCTTGGGCAGTTGTCTGTTCGAAACTCGGGATCGACGATTACCATTTCCACGACAACCGGCATACATTTTGTACCAACATTCTGCTCGCGGGCGGGAGTCTGAAACACGCGGCGGTCATGATCGGTCACAAAGACATGAGCATGACGGATCGCTATTGCAACCTGGAAGGACTTACGGACAACGCCGTGCAACTGAGGTTGGCCGAGCACTACGCCGGTCCGCCCCGAGGGGACACAAAGGGGACACAGCCCTTGATTTCCTTTTGGGGAACGAAAAACGGCAGGTGATAACC
>DNYQ01000217.1:3126-4051 GCA_003506745.1 Syntrophaceae bacterium | reverse complement strand
TCCTCCTCCATGCCCTGAAAGCTGTAGGGCGACGTGCGCGGCTTGAAGGCGCCGCCTCTCAAAATCTGGCCGCCGCCTTTTTTGACAATATAGGCGCTTTCCAGAAGCTGCTCCTCGCTTTCAATGGCGCAGGGACCCGCCATGACGACAAAATCCGGTCCGCCGACCTCGACGGATCCCACACGGATCACCGTATCACCTTCATGCGATTCTCGGCTGGCCAGTTTATAGGGTTTCAGAATCGGCATCGTTTTTTCAACACCCGGCAGCGATTCGGCATATTTCAACACGGCTTTGTCGCGGTTGTCGCCAACCGCCCCGATAATCGTTCGTTCCACACCGCTGGACGGATGCGCCTTGTAGCCGACCGATTCAATCCATTGAATCACATTTTCAATCTGCTTTTCCGTCGCGTGACTTTTCATGACAATAATCATAGGTTCCCCCTTCAAGAAAAAAAAGGCCATGGCTTTTGCCGCCATGGCCTTTTAGAAGCAGAAAAGCCATGGGCAGCTTGCGCTTGATCTCCCCATGGCTGTTTTGGTTTAAGTTACTTTACCAAGTCCTCCTCAGCGACAGGCAGACCGACGCATCATAGTAATAAAACCAGTAGCCAAAACTATTGCTGTTTGCGTTAATCTGTCTGTTCATTGAAAAAACCCGTCCTTGTAATTGATGCTGTATATAAACGAGAGATTTCCGTCTGTCAAGAAAATTTTTTCTTTCTTAAGGACGAATCTATTATATTTTTCAAAGTTGCGGCGGCCTGAGCCGGATCATCGGCCGAACAGATACAGGAAACAACGGCCAGGCAGGCGGCGCCGGCCTGGACCACCTCATGGGCATTGGATTCGTTGATGCCTCCGATCGCAACCAGGGGATGACGGCTGAAAGCTTTAATTTTGCTAATCCCTTCCAACCCCCA
>DNYQ01000217.1:2579-3026 GCA_003506745.1 Syntrophaceae bacterium | reverse complement strand
TGCGGCACAGACCGCGGTCCGTCACCAGATAAACACCCTTCATGGTTACTCCTTGATTTTTAAACGTTTTGCAATGTCCGCTTCCGTCAGACCATAGAGCCTATCGAGGAAATGCATTTGCAGCGAACCAGGCCCCTCTGACGCTTCAGCAGCCATTTCTCCGGCAATGCCCATGACCGCCATCGCCTTTGCCGCCGACGTCAGCGAATCTTGATCCACCGCGGCAAATGCACCGCACAACGCGCTGGCCGTGCAGCCCAGGCCGGTGACCTTTGCCATCATCGGATGGCCATTTTCCACTTTCACCATCCGCTTGCCTTCCACGACATAATCAACCGCCCCGCTGATGCATACGGCGCATTGATGTTTTTCGCTGAGGCTTAGCGCGGTGTGAAGCGCCTGATCGGAAGCGGCGGTGCTGTCCACACCCTTCGTTTTCAGACGGTC
>DNYQ01000217.1:0-2572 GCA_003506745.1 Syntrophaceae bacterium | reverse complement strand
GGCGACGCGCCAATCGCCAGAAGCGCGTTGGCCGTATTGTTCATCACCACGTAATTGGTAATGTTGTGGATTAAAGGGCTTTTCGCCCGGATGTCTTCAACTGATCGATAAATATCCGCCGCTGCAATTTTCATAAAAGTGTCTCCTTTTGTAATATCGTGATTATACTGATTGACTTCAAAGGATAACGAGGCGGCTGGGAGGAGGCTCCGCAGGCGTATAAATGATACGTCGAGGAAGCCGACGACAACGCCAACAAAGTTAACCGAAGAAGGCACATCGGTATAATAAAAAACCCCTTCGCCATTGCGGGAGAAAGGGTCTTACAATGCAATCTTATTCTCCCTACGCCGGCATTACCCAGATCAGGTTCAACGGGTATCATCTCAGACAGAGATCACGCTCTGCCACCCCGAATTTGAGTTGCTGTTTACCAATCCTAACCAACATTGTCAAATATTAATTCTTTACACACTAAACATTCATGTAAAGAGNNAGGAGGATTCTTATGCAGCCAAATATCAAATATTCGGAAGACGTCGTTCCGATCACCGATCTGAAGATCAATCCGGGACGAATTGTCAATCAGGTGGATAAAACCCGCCGGCCGGTGCTCTTGACCAGCCGGGGACGGGGCGTCGCCGTGGTGCAATCGGTAAAAGATTATGAGGAAAGGACGGAGGAACAGGGGTTCCTGCGCGCCGTCGTTTGCGGCCTGATGGATATTGAAGAGGGTCGGGAAATCAGCCTGAATGAAGTTAAAAAGCGGCTGGGATTAAAGTAGCCATGCCCGGAGGAAAAAGAATCATTACTTTTGCGGCGTCGGCCTTTGATGATCTTGAAGGCATCCGCGTCTGGTATCGAGAGCAGCAAGTGCCTGACGTCGGCAACAAATTACTTGGTGAAATTGTTGCTCAAGTGGAAAGGCTTGCCGATTTCCCGGAGAGCGGACGCATTGTGCCGGAATTCGGCATTGCCAATTTAAGAGAAATCATCCATCCACCCTTGCGGATTGTTTACCGCCTTGATGGTCATAAAATCAGAATCATTCGCGTCTGGCGCAGTGAAAGACTCTTAAAAATTCCGTAAAAGAAATCGTGGTAGAGCCGTTATTTTGCGGATTGATCCGGGGATCCCGGGGTTGGTCTGCCGATCGGTTAAATCTATCTGACACCGGATCATGGATTTTTTTCGTCCGTTTTTATCTTGCGGTTCTGAATCAGGATCAGGATGGTTCCGAGAACCACGGAAACAACAAGACCGTAATCCTGAGGAACCCGCAGATTAACAGCTGCACTCCTGCCGATCAGTGACCAAAGAAACGAATATTTATTTTATCCTCCTACCTTCTACATTCGTTGATTTCAATAGTGATATGGATCAGTTCATGAACGCCTTTTAATCGCTTTTTGTATTCATCAATGGAGATGTTTTTCGAGGTGACCACGGACAAGATACAGGCATATTGATCCTGCGCCACTTCCCAGAGGTGCAAGTCGCAAATTTTTGAATCATTGTCAGACTCGATTTCTTTCCTGATCTCGTCGGCGATCTTACCGTCCGTTTCACGCTGAAGCAGAATGTATCCGGTATCTTTCAATAATGAGAAAGACCAGCGAATGATCAGGCCCGCGCCGACAATGCCCATGAAGGGGTCCAGCCAGACCACGTCAAAATATTTTGCGCCAAGCAGCGCCGCGATGGCCAGCACCGATGTCATGGCGTCCGCCACCACATGCAGATAGGCCGATTTCAAGTTCAGGTCCTCATGATGGTGTTCATGATGAGTCTGCTGACCTTCGTGGAGATGCTCATGATCATGCCCGCCGCCTGTAAGAATGAAAGCGCAAACCACGTTGACCAGTAATCCGATGACGGCGACCATCAACGCCTGATTGTAATGAATGCCAAGCGGATGAATGATTCTTTCAATAGAGGAAAAAATCATCACCAAAGCGACAATACCGAGCACAATGGCGCTTGTATAGCCGCCAAGAATTTCAATTTTCCAGGTTCCGAAAGTAAAAGATTCGTCCTGGGCGTATTTTCTGGCCAGGATGTAGGCCGCAAGCGAAACGCCGAGGGCAAACGCATGCGTGCCCATATGCCAGCCGTCAGCCAGCAGCGCCATGGAATTGGAAATCCATCCAAAGAGGATTTCCGCAATCATCGTAACCAGGGTAACGATCACGACAATAAGCGTCCGCTTTTCGACAGCTTTCTTTTCGGCGTTGAAAAGGTGGTGATGCTGCCAGCGTTCGATTTGTTCTTGATGCATTTTGCTATCCCTTCATCTGCGGATTGATCAGGGGATCAATCCCTACAACAAATTTCCTGTAGGGCGGGTTCCCCGAACACGCCGTTAGTCTGCGGATTGATCAGGGATCAATCCCTACTACAACAAATTTCCTGTAGGGCGGGTTCCCCGAACACGCCGTTAGTCTGCGGATTGATCAGGGATCAATCCCTACAACAAATTTCCTGTAGGGCGGGTTCCCCCGAACACGCCGTTAATCTGCGGATTGATCAGGGGATCAATCCCTACAACAAATTTCCTGTAGGGCGGGTTCCC
>DNYQ01000267.1 GCA_003506745.1 Syntrophaceae bacterium | reverse complement strand
CCACCCCAGTTTAAATTAAAAATATGCCATAGCCATGTTAAATTGGCCCCAATAAGCGGGATTTACGCCGCGTATCTGAAACAGGCGACGCCAATCACAACAGCCCCCGCAATAAACCGATACACCACAAACGGCAGGAAGGTTCCGGTCTGGACATACCGCAGCAGAAAACCGATGGCGGCAAGACCTGAAACACAGGCGACCGCCATGCCGGTAAGGAATCCTGCGTCAATCAGGGACGGATTGGCGATCAGTTCCGGAACTTTGACCAGCGCCGCGCCCAGAATAATCGGTGCGGAAAGCAGAAAAGAAAAGCGCGCCGCGCCTTCGCGGGTCATGCCCAGCGCCAGCGCCGCCGTCATCGTAACGCCGGAGCGGGACACGCCGGGAATAATGGCCAGCGCCTGTGACAAACCAATCAGCAAACTGGTTTTGAGCGAAATATGCTCCACGGCAATTTGTTTTTTGCCCCGTCGGTCAACCCCATAAAGAATAACGCCCAGAAGGATCAACATGCAGGCGATTAAAACCGGATCCCGGAAAACCGTCTCGGCGATGTCCTCCAGAACAAAACCGATCAGCGCGCCGGGAATCGTCGCCAGCACCAGATACCAGAAAAGCTTCCCTTCCCTCTCTTTGGGCTTCGTAAACCCATGGTGTAGCAGCCTGAGCCAGTCTTTCCAGAAATAGATCACCACGGCGATGAGCGTGCCGACATGCAGGGCGATGTCAAAAGTCAGGCCCGAATACGTCCAGTTAAAAAGCCAGGGCACTAAAAACAGATGCGCCGAACTCGATATCGGCAAAAATTCTCCCAACCCCTGCACCAGCCCCAGAACAACCGCCTGCAACATATCCATTTTCCCAATTTCCTTGTCTGATAAAAGATCGTGGTGCACCCTTACCTGATTCGTCCGGTTTTGTCCACATGGACCGCAAAGGAATTTTACAATACCTGCAGGGCAAAGGCTCATTTTACAATTATTTCAAGAGCAAAGATGATTTCGGACTTCAGGTAATTGACTATTATGTCGAGCAGTTTGCCTTGCTTTTGGATAACATGCCATAAAGGACTCCACCCTGTCTCCCACGGGAAAGATGAGAAAAGTTCTCTTGTTTTTTATGGACTTTTACAAATCCAAAAATTACGCATACGGTTGCCCGATAGGCAATCTTTCGCAAGAGATGGGAGATTTAAGCCCCGTCTTCAGTGAAAAACTCCGGAATGCCGGTGACAAGATGGTTGACAGCTGCCTGGTCCTGCTGGAAGAGGCGCAGAAAACCGGAGAGATATCGCCGCAACTCAATCTGAGAGAGACGACATATTTCATAATATCAAGCTGGCATGGCGCCCTGATGCGCATGAAAGTTGAAAAAAGTCTGGCGCCGCCAACTATTCGGGGAGCATCTACCCGAGCGCCTGTACCGGCGCCGCCCATCTGATCACGTCTTTCGGCACGCCGGAGCAAATCGCGCTGTATGTCCCCAAACTGTACGCCGGAGAATGGCAGGGAACAATAGCCCTGACCGAACCCCAGGCGGGCAGTTCCCTCGCCGACATCACGACGGCGGCGGAGCCCACCGCACAGGGGGATTATAGAATCAAAGGTCAGAAGATCTTCATCTCCGCATCCGAGCATGACGGCGTGGACAACGTCGTGAACCTGATGCTCGCCAAGATCAAGGGCGCCCCGGCGGGGTCAAGGGCATTTCGCTGTTCATCGTTCCGAACAAGCCGAATGGTGGAGCGGGACAAGTTGCTGGATACCGCGCTTGAGCTTGCCGGCACGATGAATGGCAAGAATCCGGCCGGGTTGCGCCTGACCAAAGAGGCCATCAATATCAATATGGACATCGGGGGGCTCGAACACGCTCTGGGCGTGGAAAACCGCAATCAAGCCCTGCTGTATGGGGAATTCTTTAAAGGCACCCCATGATTGAATGATGTTGGATAAAATTTAAAGTGACCTATGCCCGCAGGGCATATCGCTTGACACACCGTGACCTTCGCCATATACTGACTTCGCTGATTTACGATGACAACACGTCGAGCGCCTAGGCTTAAAAGCGTTCACCTGTCCGCCGTCCGGATTGACTTGCCGGACATAGGGCAGGCGAAGGCCGGTTTTTACTGTCTGTGGCCGGGCGCAATCGATTTTGAATAAGGCGAATCTCCGCATTTGAAAAATATGGCTATCATCGAAACCCGGTCTCTTGTTAAAACATTCGGTAAAATTCAAGCTGTCCGCGGCATTGATCTGGCCATTGAATCCGGTGAAATCTTTGGACTGCTGGGCCCCAACGGCGCAGGAAAAACCACAACCATCGGGATGCTCTGCACCATCATCCGCCCCACATCCGGTCAGGGCATGATCGCGGGCTTTGATGTCGCAAAGTCTCCGACGCAGGTCCGGCGCAAGGTTGGCATCGTCTTCCAGGACCCGACCCTGGACACGATTCTCACCGGCCGCGAAAATCTGCAGCTGCACGCCCGCCTTTATGGAATTCCGGCATCCGTCCGTCATCTCTGGATTGATGAAATGCTCGCGCTGGTCGATCTCCGGGAGCGCGCCGACGATCTGACCAAAACCTATTCCGGAGGGATGCGGCGCAGGCTGGAACTGGCGCGCGGCCTTCTGCACCGCCCCGCCGTTTTGTTTCTGGATGAACCGACGCTGGGCCTGGACCCGCAGACGCGCGCCCGCACCTGGGAATACATCCGCAAGATGGCGCAAAAAGAAAACACCACGGTTGTTCTCACCACGCATTACATGGAAGAAGCTGAAGCAATGTGCGACCGCATCGGCATTATTGACGCAGGCCGGATCATTGCACTGGACACGCCGCAAAATATGATTGACATGCTGGGCGGCGACATCGTCGCCGTCCGGGCGCCCCGGCCGCCTTTGGAAACAATTCGTTCGCTTCCCTATGTATCCTCCCTGAAAACGAACAACGGTGAACTGGAAATCACCATGAAATCGGCTCATCTGCATCTTGCCGAATTGTTGTCTTTGATTCCGCAGGTGGCCAGCGTGGAAATGAGGAAACCCACGCTCAATGATGTTTTTATCAAACTCACCGGCAGAGACATCCGCGAAGACGGCGCGGAAAATAACGGAAGCTGGGTGGAAACCATTGCACGGTATAAGCAAAGAGGAAAATGAGGCCATGAACGCTTTCCACATTCTTCAAAAGGAACTTCTGGGCATTTCCGCCGTCTGGTGGCGGGAATTCAAAGTATTCTGGCGGGAAAAAAGCCGGATCGTCTCCAGTGTCGTTCAGCCGTTGATGTGGCTTTTCCTCTTCGGCAGCGGCATCGGCGCAAGCCTCTCCGTGGGTGACGTGACCTACCGCGACTACATTTATCCGGGTGTATTGACCATGTCGGTTATTTTCGGTTCCGTATTTTTCGGCCTTTACATCATCTGGGACCGCAAACTGGACGTCCTCAAGGCGGTCCTCGTCGCCCCCGTCTCGCGCATCAGCATCTTTTTCGGAAAAGTTATCGGCGGCTGCACCGATGTCCTTTTGCAGGTGGCAATCCTCTTTGCTTTTTCATTTCTATTCCCTTCCGTAAATCCCTGGGGCATCCCGAAGGCCCTGCTCATCCTGGTCGTCACCTCCATTGCTCTGGTTTCGCTGGGTCTGGCTCTGGGTTCGCTTCTGGAAAGTCTGGAAGGTTTTCAGGTCATTTCCGCCTTTTTGATTTTTCCGCTTTTCTTCTTGTCCGGAGCGCTTTTTCCGGTGGATGAGAAGCTGCCTTCCTGGCTGCATGGTTTGGTAAAACTTAACCCGCTCAGTTATACGGTGGACGGCGTCCGGGGCGCTCTTTTAGGCATCAACACGTATCCTTTTTTGATGAACCTGGGCATTGTCACCTTTTTTGCGGCCGCCATGCTGGTGCTGGGAAGTATCCTTTTCAGCAGAATGAAATGATGAATCTCCATAACACGAGGATAAATATGAAAATTTTGAAATTCGTTGTTCTTGTAACCGTATTGCTTGCGGCAACAAATGCCGGGGCATGGCACGATAAAACCCATCTAACCGTGGCCAAAGTTGCAGGGCTAGCCTCCTGGTACAATGCCGCCGGCCCCGATCTGGCCAAAATCAAAGCCGGCAACATTGAATCGTATAATCACTACTTCAACAATAATGCTGAAGCGGAAGTGACCGCCCAGATGGTTCTGGACCAAATTGAGCGCTACAACCTCAGAAACAAACTGCTGGATTTTGAGGGTCATCTCTACGGCGCGATTATCGCGTCGCTGCGCGCCTATGAAAAGGATTCCCGCTCGGGGAAATATGCCAAATATCATCTGGCTTACTGCGTCCACTATATGGCCGACCTTTCTCAGCCGCTGCACAACATCCCTTATGATGTTTTTAATCAAACCTTTCATAATCAATGTGACGGCGTTGTCGAGGAAACCATCCTGAATGAGCCGCAGAAGATTATCCAGCACCTGTATGACATTCCGTTAAGCACCAACCATTTTGAAGCGGATCTGGCCCGCGAAATTGCGCGGATCGCCAATCTGAGTCGCAAGCTGGGCTATAAGCTGCGCGCTGAGAACCGCGCCATCACCAAAGAAGAGGCCCATGTGCAACTGGGCCACAGCGCTTCATTGTTCAGAGCCGTCTTGCGGCGTTATCCATGAATCAATAAACGACGGAGAATCGCTTGGGCAAAATGATTTAATCAACGACCTCGCAGCAAGCTACGGAGAATTAACGCTCGTCCCGCCAAAGCGGGATTAAAAGCGCCGGCGCCAGTCCAGCCACATGACATAAATAAT
>DNYQ01000162.1 GCA_003506745.1 Syntrophaceae bacterium | reverse complement strand
AAGACGAAGGGCTTGGCCATGGGCTATGCTCCATAGGGGCCCAGATAGCGTTCCCCGTCAAAGTGAATCAAATGGTCCGGAGCATCCGCGACCCATACCTCCGTTTCCCAGGCGATGTTGGCGATGTGCTTAGCTAAGGTTGCCCGATCGGGAAATGCAGTGACAAAAACAAGACCCTCTGTGGAGGATGCGAATAGCCGAGTCAGTTCCTCGTGGCGCTTTGCATTCATGGGACCGTGGCTGGTAACGGCTTCGATCAGGAGCAGCCAGCGGTTTCGTGGATCATGGAGAATCGCGTCCGGCATCTTGCCGTGAGGATCGACCTCTATTCCAAGAGAGGCAAGGAATTTCTCGTCAAAGAAGGCATGCTTTTCCCCCGTGTCTCCGAGGTAGATAAGGTGGCCACCGGGGGCATAGCGCGGGGCGAACTCTTCCACGATGGCTTTTAGAAGCAGGCTATGGTTACCAGGGCTCAATTCTAACTTAGTTCCCTCAAGTAAGGAAATTGGGACAAGATTCATCTGTCGAGGCTGAGCATATTTCCCTGTCAGCGATTGGTGTAGTTTGAAAAAAATTTGTAGTGCATTATCCC
Source organism: Syntrophaceae bacterium (assembly GCA_003506745.1). Taxonomy (GTDB): domain Bacteria; phylum Desulfobacterota; class Syntrophia; order Syntrophales; family Smithellaceae; genus UBA8904. The sequence goes on along the minus strand of DNYQ01000162.1, from coordinate 1,951 downwards.
ATTGGTCAGTTTGAAATACTTTTATAAGCCCCAGTGCTTCAGGGGTGATTTGGTAAACCGCCTTTGGACTGTTGACCGGGCGGTTTGGTTTATCCGGATTGTAGAGAGCGATGCCTGCTTGAACAAATTGATGCATAGTCTGACGGCGGAAGGTTTCGCGCGTATTTGGCGCGTATTGAATGCCGTAATGATCCCTGCTGAAGTCCATGAGTGGCGTGATGCCCATGAGAGGATTCGCCGCCTCTCGCCATTTCTTTTCAGGCGTCAGCCCGAGGAGGCCAAGCAGGCAGAGCGCGGAACGGTCGTTGCGCTGCTCTCGCGGCAGTGCCAAGGCCTCTAAAACGTCGCGCGCCTCGCGGATTCTAAGGGCGGCGGCATTCGTGCTGGACTTGTTCATCAATGCGTTCCTGGGTTGGCTGTGTCTCGATCATCGCCCAGGCTCCAAGCCGCAAGAGAGCATCAGTACAGGGATAGGGCAACATGCGTAAATCGGAGGCATTGACCTGGGTGTGTCCGCTGAACTGGCGGAAAAAAGTATCGACCAGCGACGAGTTGAGGAATACGGCCAGGCCCCGAGCCATCTCCGGCGACAGGCCCTGTTTGTTGGCATGAAACACATTCAAATGGTTTTCAAAGCCGAGGTGGGAAGCTGGGAACCGACTGGGGTCCACCACGCGGGCCACGATTCTACGCTTTTCCTCTTTGGAAGAGAAACGGCGCACGATGGTGTACCAACCGTTGGGGTAGAGCCATTTTAAGGTCTCGGGGCAGAACCGTATGGCGTTGGGTTTTTTCCCTGATTGGGGCCACCGGGGAACGGCCTCCCGAAAGTGTGTGGGATAGAGAAGGGGGACCGTGTGCTGTCCGGGGTGGTCGGCGAGATAGGCCTTCAGACGAAAATCCACCACAGGACCTGTAGAGACCGTGATTCCGAGACTGCGAAGATTGTGCGGCGTGAACAGCGGCTGTTCCAAGTCTACGTTTGCGCTACCGTTGGGAATATGAATGATTTGATCTTGGTCGGTGGGTTTGACGATGCGCGCAAAGGGAAGAGAGACAGCCAGCAGGTCGTGGAACCGTCCGTCTTCGCAGGTGGAAATTGTTACTTCTTCCTGGGAGGTAGACTTACGGAAACGGCAGATGATGTTCTCTTGGAGAACTTTTTCTCCCGTGAAATTTCGGGAACGTGAGCCGAAAAGATGGATATGCTCCAGGGCGGCACGGGAGAGAATCCAGCGCCGGAACGGTTTGAAATACGGACCATTGCAAAAACTGCGGGGAAGAATGGCTACCATTTCACCGTTGGGAGCCAGGAGTTCAATACTGAGCGCCGCAAAGGCTGCATACAGATTTACGGTTTCAATGCCGACGCGGGATAGAAGTCTGCGATGCTTGGATGTGTTCGCCAGCTTTTTGTAGGGTGGGTTGAGAATGATATGTGTCGGTTGTTCAAAGGTGTTGTAAGAGAGACCGAGCGCTGCCGACTGGATGAAGTCTTCAATATGAATGGTCCAATCCAGCTTCCGTCCGATCCCATCAGCCCGGGTTTTTAAGTTTTCCAACGTGCGGCAGAGGAACTGCTCTACCGTGGAATCAATCTCGTAGCTTCGGATTGTCAGAGAGGATTCAGGATGGGCCATTTCCAGCCAATGCTCGGCAAAGGCAGCAGCCAAAGCTCCAGAGCCTGCGCCTGGGTCCAACAGCCGGAATTTCTCCATGTCCCAGGACTGGAACAAGGAGGCCATGAATCGGGCGATAGGTTCTGGTGTAAAATATTGCGCAAAAATAGTTTTGTTGGCGGGGCAGAGAGAATAGGCCGCTTCCCGGCGGAGTTCGTCGAACGTGGCGACCGGCGCGGCGGGATTCATGCCTACGCCCGCTCCCCGGGCCGTCCGGCCAGGCCGCAGTAACCGCGGCCGCCCGGAGCCTCCGGGTTGTCCCAGCGCCACAT
>DNYQ01000271.1:2276-3240 GCA_003506745.1 Syntrophaceae bacterium | reverse complement strand
TCTGATTAACAATGTCATGGTATGCGGACCGTCCGGCAGCCCTTCTGCAATCAGCAGCTCCTTCTTTTCCCATTGACCGGATAATTCGTCCGGCAGGTTCAGCAGAACCTCATCCAGATAGATGGAACAACTGCCGTCCTCCGTGTGGGACTGCAGGAAAACACTGATGCCGGTTCCCTGAAACCGGAATTTCATGGCGCCCACATTGCCCTTGTTTAAGGGATATCCGTTTTTCTCCGTCCATTTACCGCTCAATTCCATGGCCTCTTTAAGATGTTCCGGAATGACGTATTTTCCCGGCTCCGGCAGCTCTTCATTTTGAAAAGAGAAGTATCTTTCTTTTAGCAATTCTCTATTTAATTCTTTGGGATTGGCTTCCGGCATCAAAATAGACCATTGCAATTTATCTCTGCTTTTGTTGGTCAACTCGATTTTTTTCGATAGGGTTTTACCGGACAACTGCACACCCAGATCGAGGCGCTGCGGATTTAAGTGAATGGATGGAATCTCCTGCTGCGCTTGAATCCGGAAATCCACAAAAATGTTTTTTTGGCCGCCGATGGATGTCAGCGGGATGGCCTTCCGGTACTGGCCGGCTTTTAAGCTTTTCTTGCAGACCAGCTCTTTGCCGGCGGTTTCCATTTTCATTCTGGCCTGGTAGGCGGGCATCTTTGATTTATCCCCACGCATATTTTCAGTCATGTCGGGAATCGTCAATTCCAACCTCAGGGATGCCGGTTCGCTGGATACCGTCATTCGAAGCAATTTACCGGAGACAACGTCCCAATCGTCCGGACAGGATACTGAATATTCGACGGCTCCCGGCGCAAGATCACTCATCCGAAAGTCTCCGAAAGCGGTTGCGCCCGGCTTAATGGATCCCAGATCAATTTCCCTCGGCAGGATCATCAGGACAGGACGGTGTTCTTCTTTGGGAATATTTTTTGAACTGACCGCGGCGTCA
>DNYQ01000271.1:0-2270 GCA_003506745.1 Syntrophaceae bacterium | reverse complement strand
GGGATTAAAATACTTGACAGATGCAATCAAGAAGAGGTAGCGTTTGTGCCAATTTTCAAGACACCCGTTCAGGAAACGGGAACGAAAAAGAAACCCTGTCATCTTTGCCCTATGAATCATGAAAGCCTGAAATACTGGATGGCCTTGAAGTCTATTGACGGAATCGGCAATGCGTCGTTTCAACCTCTGCTGGATCGCTTCGGTTCTGCGGCAGCCGTTTTTTCGACTTCGGCAAGCGAGCTGGCCGGTGTTTCCGGAATCGGCAAAAAAAGCGCCGAGGCGATTGTCACCTTTAAGGATTGGGATAAAATTTTACGTCAACTGGAGCTGGTGAATAAAGCAGACATCCGGATCGTTACCTATCTCGATGCGCTCTACCCGAAAAATCTCCTGAATATTTATGACCGGCCTGCCTTCCTTTTCGTTGCAGGCCGTCTGGAAAAAGATGATGTCTCTCTTGCCGTTGTCGGTTCAAGGCATGCCAGCACCTACGGCCGATATACAACGGACAGAATCAGCCGGGAGCTTGCGCTTCGAGGTGTAACGATTGTAAGCGGCATGGCCAGGGGCATCGATTCCTGCGCGCATCGCGGAGCGATCTCGGCCAAAGGCCGAACGATTGCGGTGCTGGGCAGCGGGCTGGACGTCATTTATCCTCCGGAGAATAAAAAATTATTTGCCGCCATTTCCCAAAACGGTGCAGTCATTTCGGAATATCCGCCGGGCACCGAGCCGCTGGCCTATCATTTTCCGGCACGCAATCGGATCATCAGCGGTATGTCCTATGGGGTGCTGGTTGTGGAAGCCGGAGAAAAAAGCGGTTCGCTCATCACCGCTAAACTGGCGATGGAACAGGGACGCGAGGTCTTCGCGATTCCGGGAGCCATTGATTCCGCATCCTCGCGCGGCGCCAACAGCCTGATCAAACAGGGGGCGAAACTAATAGACAATGTTGACGACATCCTGGAAGATATTCTGCCCCAGCTGGAAAGAACGGCTGCGCAGCCGATGCAACAGGAACGGGAGCCGGCTGGCCCGGAAGCCTTAGCGGCTGCCGATGAAACCCATACGGATTCCCTCAGCCCTACGGCTCAGAAAATATTAAAAACACTGTCCGGCAAAAAGACGCACGCCGACGACATCATCGCAGCCACGGGGTTGCCTCCCGCGGAGGTGTTAAGCGCTCTTATTATTTTGGAATTAAAGGGAATTATTTTACAGCATCCGGGAAAATTGTTTTCTCTCAAAAAAAATTGAATAAATAAAAAAGCTTTACAAATGCAGGTTGACCATTTATATGGTGCGCCGAATTGCAGGGAGAAAGATTTAAGAATCTTCAAGTTTAGAAATTGTTTTCTTAATAAATAAAACTATTTAGCATTTGAAACAGAGAGGATCCATCGCAAGATGCCCAAAAAACTCGTTATTGCTGAAAAACCATCCGTAGCCCGTGATATCGCCTCCGCTTTGGGAGGCTTCAAGGCCCGCGGTAAAGTCTTTGAACGTGATGATATGATTGTCTGTTCCGCTTCAGGCCACCTTGTTGAATTGTGCATGCCGGAGGAAATCGATAAGAAAAAATATGGTTTCTGGCGGCTGGACACCCTTCCTATTCTTCCTGAAACATTTCCCCTCAAACCGTCGAAAAGCAACGGCTACAGGGGTGCTGTCCGAAAAAAGAAGGATGCGGAAGATTCGAACGGTGAGGGAGGTTCCGAACTGCTCAATATCATCAAGCGGGAGGCAAAACGCAAGGAGGTCACGGGCATTGTCAATGCCTGCGATGCCGGGCGTGAAGGTGAACTTATCTTTACCTACATTATGAAATATCTGGAAATCAGGAAACCGGCCGAACGCCTCTGGCTGCAGTCGATGACGCCGGGCGCCATTCGGGAAGGATTCTCACGATTATTTCCCGCCCAGACGAAAGCAGGTCTGGCCGACGCCGCGATTTGCCGATCGGAATCGGACTGGTTGGTGGGCATCAACGCCACACGCGCTTTCACTGTCCGCCTGGGCGGGCGGAAAAGCAAGGAGACCGTCAACCTGGGGCGAGTCCAGACACCCACGCTGGCCATCATAGTAACACGGGAACGGGAAATCCAGGCTTTCCAGCCACGCGACTACTGGAACGCTAAAGGCGTTTTTGATGTTTCCGGCGAAACCTATGAAGGGATCTGGATCCGGGAAGATTTCAAGAAAAATCCCGCAGACCCGGATGACCGCGCCGACAGGATCTGGAACAGGGAAATCGCGGAAAGCATTAAGGA
>DNYQ01000285.1 GCA_003506745.1 Syntrophaceae bacterium | reverse complement strand
AAACAAAAAAGTTTAAAAGGAGGAAGGAATGCCTGCAAGCAAAGAAATAAAGGGCATTATGCGGCATGTGACCGAAATCATTATCGACGAGCTCAAACTGGAAGATGTCACGCCGGATACATTCAATCCGGAGATGGATTTGGTGGATGAACTGGGCATCGACAGCATGGATCTGGCAACGATTGCACTGGTTTTGCAGGATGAATACAAAATCGTCATCGACGAAGACGATTATCCCAAGTTAAAAACCGTGCGGCTTATTTGTGAATACATCGAAGAGAAGATTGCCACAAGGCATTAGAGGCAAAAAGCTGTGATATGGCTATGACCATCAACCACCAAACATCAGCCCCATCAGACAAACCGAAATTTTCAGAGTTGTTGGCTTATCCGGACGTGAAGGCGCGCTGGGAGAAAGTGCGGAAATATTTTTTTCTGCGTGAATCCACGTATGACATGAGCAACCGCTGCAATATTCGTTGCGACGGCTGCTATTATTACGAAGGAGATAAGCAGTTTGCCCGGGAGAATGGCTCCCCTGAAGACTGGCGCGCCCTGATGCAGGCGGAAAAGACGCGCGGCATTACCTATGTTGTGCTGGCGGGCGCAGAGCCGTCTCTCGTTCCGGCATTGCTGGAAGTTTGTTATGCCGAAATGCCGCTGGGGAGCATTGCAACCAACGGCTTNNGAAGTGCAAGCCGTTGCCGCCGAACTGGTCGCGTCCGGCTGCAAGCTGACGTTTAATGTTTTCTCTTCCCCCGTGGGTTACGCGGGGCCTTTGCGCCATGATCGCGAGTCGCTTTTGACGACCCGCAAAGCGATGATTGCGCTTTTAAAACAGTACCCGGAGCATGTGCTTTTTTCCATTTATAACGCGGTGGCGCATACCAGCGAAAAAGCGCTGCACGACCTTTACAATTGCTCTTATCCCCGCTGTAATCCCTCGCAGGACATCGGCCTGGGGCGCTCGTTCCGCCAGTACCGGACGGACCTGAACTGGGATCGATCCGTCGCCTGTTGTGTGCCGGATACGGATTGTGATGATTGCCGTCACTACGCGGCCGGCTCCGCCGTGGTGACGGCAAGGTTGTATCGTCACGTCGGCAGTCTCCAGGCTTTCAAATCCTGGCTGGATTATGTGGATACGTATCTGGCCGTTTGGGTGATGGGATACGACAAGGGGGAAAACCTTTGCCGTGAAGAAATTGAACCGCCGCCGGTTGTTCGCCGGCGATGACGGTGTGAGGAAGGTTAGAATAAATGAAAACCATCAGCAACCTGCTGGATTCCGGCTGGCACGACCGTTATCGACGGATTGCCAGCCTCAATATCCGCAGTTCCATATATGATCTGACCAACCGCTGCAATCTGCGCTGCAAGGGTTGTTTCTTTTTTTCATCCGGCGAACATCGCGTGGCGGAAGAAAGGGATATCGGGAAGTGGGAACAGTTCATCGACAGGGAAAAAGANNCTCATCAAGGTGCCGAGGGATCAGTTTCCCGACATGATGGTGGGGATTTCCCTGTGGGGCGGTGGGGAAGATGAAAAGGTTCTCCGCGGAAAAGACACTTTTGCCGTTTCCAGTAAAAATTATGAAGGCGACCCCTACACCTACTATTTATACACCATTACCCCCAAGCAGGTGGGAAAAATTGAACCGGTCATTAAACGCATTGTTGATGTCGGTTTGAAAGTGCATCTGCAGTTGCTTTCCAACGATGAGGGCGTGGACGGATTTTCCTGGCGGCCGGAGGAACTGCGCGATTTACGCTTCGAAATGGACGAGATGCTGGATAGCTATCCGCAAACCATCATTTCCAGCAAGTATTATCATGAAGTGCTCACCACCGGGGTGATGAAGGGTCGGCGCTTCGGATGGAATGAATGTCCCTCGGTGACCGAGTCGATGGACAACCGGCAACCGCCCGTGCGCAGGCTTATTCATTTTTACCGCTGGGCCGCCGACTTGAAAACGGTTCACCGCTGCTGTACGTCCGCCACGCGGGATTGTTCCACCTGTAAAGACGGCGCGGCGCACATGAGCTGGGTTATGGTCAACAAGCGCGAACACATGAATACGACACAGGATTTACAAAACTGGATTGAAGTGTATGAAATGTTCGCGAAGTTGTATCGGTTGATACCCTGGTGAAAAATAGAGTAGGGAACGGTTTAAAACCGTTCCCTACTCTCAGATGGTTTACATGAAAATGCCGGTAANNCCGTGCCGGGCATGGAAGTTAGTCTGTTTCGCAAAAGAACGATATATGACGGACCCGTCATAAACATTCTTTTTGTTTCATCCAACTATTTTTTTTCTTCCTGGAATCTTGCTTTTGGCTATTTTCATCAGAATGCAACCTTTTTAACAGTATTCATTAGGGTCGTTTTTTTTCTGTCAGACAAATTGCCCATGATATGCCAACTTGGCTTAAGCGGCATATTACCACAAAATACCAAGTGTCATGAGATCATATTGATTGATATTTAAGCAATTTCTTCTTTGCATTCTTTTCAATAAAGAGTAATATTGCCGCCGAAAATCGAAAAATACCAAGTCTGTATATTAATCCATGAAAGGAAGGTCATAAACCGTGACACAGTACAACGTTAGATTCGGTCTTTCTGATGAGTGGGCCGCTTTTCAAGAAAGACACGAGAAGCTAATGGAGAAACTGCAACCGCTCTTCGCAACCTTTCATGAGGTTTTCATCAGACACGTAGAGACAAGTAACCCTGCCGACCGCGTAGTATTCACGCTAGGTCGCCTCGCCGTCGAGGATTTCATGGAGATTCTTCTCCTCTGCGGAAACGGCTACGGCATAGGCGGCATGAAGCTGTTGCGGGGGCTCTACGAGAAGGCCGTCAACCTGGGCTACATCGCAAAAAACCCTGACAAGGCCGAGACATTTCTTGAGTACCATTACATTCATCAGGGCAAGCACTTCAATCATGCAAAGCAGGTATTTCGTATGGACGAGCTTTTGTCGCCCTCTCAGATTGAGCAAATCGAGACCGCATATAGCAAGGCGAAAGAGAAGTACCAAGAAGTACTGTGCAAAAAGTGTGGCACCACCAGAACCAGGCTTTCATGGTCGGAGTTGGACCTTCTGTCCATGGCACGCGTGGCCGGGCTTGAGAAATCCTACCTGCAGTGCTACTACGATCCCACGCTTCAGGCACACACAACGTTTTCGGCCCTAGTATCGAGGTTGAAGGTCAAGGAAGACGGACAAGTTAGTTTCGATGAAGGGGCACAACACGACAAGGCCGATTTGGCACTAATAGCTGCACACCAAGTAATCTTATATGTGGTCGATACCGAGAACACCTATTTCAAGATGGGTCTCGAAAACGAGATACAGGAACGGTTTGCAGATTTCATGTGCGTTTGGAAGAAAGAACGTGGATAACCACTGCATGAACCGGATCGGCGAGGAAAAGCGCTCGCCTCCCGGTTATGCTGGCCCAAGATAACCAGACCACAAAGGAGACAAAAGGAGGCCGATGACCACCGAACTGAAAGCGAAGCAGAAGGTGCCAAAATCGCAAAGCCAAAGAAGAAGGCAAAAGGAAACGTAAATGGTGGCGAGAAAACCGTTAAATCGAAGCCTGGGGCTCGCGCGGGCAACCAAGCAGGATGAGTTTTACACCCAGCTCTCGGACATCGAGAAGGAGCTGCGACATTACACTAAGCATTTCAAGAACAAGACTGTCCTGTGCAACTGCGACGATCCCAAGGTCAGCAATTTCTTTCACTACTTCTCTCACAACTTCGAGAAGCTGATGCTGACAAAGCTGGTCACCACCTGCTACAAGAACTGTGACGCAGATCTGTTCAGCCAGCACACGGATGAGAGTGGAATCTACCTCGAATACGACGGCGACAGGAACGACAACCGTGTTCCTGACCCGGACGAAATCGGCATTCACAAGTTAGGGGGCGACGGCGATTTTCGTAGCGATGAATGTGTCAAGCTGCTCAAGCAAGCGGATATCGTCGTCACCAATCCGCCGTTTTCGTTGTTTCGCGAATATGTTGAGCAGTTGGTGAAGTACAAGAAGAAGTTCCTCATCATCGGCAACCAGAACGCGATCAGCTACAAGGAGATTTTCGGACTAATCAAGGAAAACAAATTGTGGCTGGGCTACACGCACCCCGTCGCGTTTGTCGTGCCGGATCACTATGAAATGCGTGAGGTAAGAAGCTGGAGGACCGAGGACGGAACGAATTGGCGCAGCCTGGGAAACGCCTGCTGGTTTACCAATCTTGACATTCACAAGCGTCACGAAGAATTGATCACCGTAAAGGAATATTGCCCGAAAGAGCATCCCCATTACGACAACTACAACGCTATTGAAGTGTCGCGCTACAAAGACATTCCAAGCGATTACGTTGGAGTAATGGGCGTGCCTGTGACGTTCCTCGATTACTACAATCCCGATCAGTTTGAAATTGTCGGTTCGGATTACGAAGTGAAACAGGGCTTGCTAAACGAGCTGATCAAGCGAAGCTGGACAGGGAAGACCGACCGCGGCTACGTCAAGGGAAAGCGGCTATTCGCGCGAATCCTTATCCGCAGGGGAACAAAGAAATGAAAATTGAACTCAATGAAATCACAGTCAAGACATTAACCGACGGCTTCCATGACAGTGCTGAACAGGGCGTCGTTGCCTACGACGGGAAGCTCGACATTCGCCCGCCGTATCAAAGGGAATTCATTTACAAGGACAAACAGCGGGATGCGGTGATCGATAGCATCCGCAAAGACTTCCCTCTGAATGTCATGTATTGGGCGGTGCGCAGTGACGGTGATTACGAAGTGATCGACGGACAACAGCGCACACTCTCAATTTGCCAATATGTCAACGGGGACTTCTCCATCAACGGGATGGCGTTCCATAACCTGCAAGACGACCAGCAACAACAGATTCTTGATTACAAATTGATGGTCTATTTCTGCTCCGGCACTGACAGCGAAAAGCTGGATTGGTTCAGAACCATCAACATCGCTGGTGAGGAACATACCGATCAGGAATTACGGAACGCCGTCTATGCAGGGCCGTGGACAGCAGACGCCAAGCGCTATTTCAGCAAGACGGGTTGTCCGGCGTATGGGCTGGCGAGCAATTATCTACGAGGTGTCGCGATTCGGCAGGAATATCTTGAAACAGCGATCGCGTGGCGCTCGGATGGCAAGATCGAAGACTACATGTCTAAGCATCAGCACGACGAGAACGCGACGCCTCTGTGGCAGTACTTTCAGAAGGTCATCGGTTGGGTAAAAGCGACCTTCCCGGAGTATCGGCGAGAGATGAAGGGAGTGGATTGGGGAGGTCTTTACAACCAGTGCAAGGACAAAGAGTTCGATACAGACCAGCTTGAGAAGCAGATTGCCAAGCTGATGATGGACGACGACGTGGAGCGGAAATCAGGAATCTACCCATATGTGCTGGATGGGGATGAAAGACATCTGAACATCCGCGCGTTCTCCTACAATATGAAACGGGAAGCGTACGAGAGGCAAAAAGGAATCTGTGTCAAGTGCAAGAAGAAGTTTCAATTGGACGAAATGGAAGGTGATCACATCAAGCCCTGGCATGAAGGCGGGAAGACCAACGCGACCAACTGCCAGCTGCTTTGCAAAGACGACAACAGAAGAAAATCGGGGAAATGAAAAGGTCTAATCGGGTAAGGGGGAGTTTTT
>DNYQ01000305.1:2115-6265 GCA_003506745.1 Syntrophaceae bacterium | reverse complement strand
ATGACCGATGTTGTCCAAAGAGTATTGCGTGAGACGACGGACGACATCCTCGTCTTTCTGCCGGGAGCCGGTGAAATTCGCACAGTAGGCGATGCCATCGCAGAAACGCTTCATGGCAAGGCGGCAAGCGACGTTTCGCTCCATCCCCTTTACGGCGATTTGCCCTTTGAAGAGCAGGAACGAGCAATCCTTCCTTCGGCGGGACGAAAGATCGTCCTGGCCACAAACATCGCCGAAACCAGCCTGACCATTCATGGCGTCGGTGTGGTGATTGACAGTGGATTGACCCGCAGGCTTCAGTACGATCCGGGTACCGGCATGAACCGTCTGGTCACCGTTACGGTTTCACAGGCCGCAGCCAGGCAACGTCAGGGCCGTGCGGGCCGTCAGTACCCTGGCGTTTGTTATCGACTTTACAGCCACCACACGTTTCAATCCCTGATTCCCTTTGCCCCGCCGGAAATCGCCATTTCCGATCTTTCGTCTCTGGTTCTGGATCTGGCCGCATGGGGTGTCAAAGACCCGGCCCTGCTTTCCTGGCTCGATCCGCCGCCGCCTTCGGCCTGGCGTGCCGCGCAGGAACTACTAAAAGAACTTGGCGCCTTGGATGCAAAAGGTTCGATTACACCTGTTGGCGTTTCCATGGCACGCCTGCCGCTTCATCCGCGCCTCGGACGCCTGATACTGAAGGCAGCAGAACTTGGCTGTCCGTCACTGGGCGCGGATCTGGCGGCCCTCCTGTCCGAGCGGGACATCATCCGTCATTCCCGGTCCTCTTTTCCGCATCCAACCGGCGGATTTGATCTAAGCGATCGTCTCGGTCTCCTCGGGCAATGGCGGCAGAACAAGATGCTGCCGAAAACGGCCGACGCTTTTGTCTTGCGTGCGGTGGATAGGACATCGCAGCAGCTCCGGCGTTTGATGGGCAAAAAAAGCGAAGCCGCCGGGGAAACGACCGGCGGAATGATCCCCCGTCTGCTTCTTTTTGCCTTTCCCGACCGCATCGCCAAAAGGCGCGAAGACGACAACAGCCGTTATGTTTTACGACAAGGAAGAGGCGTTCGGCTGTCAGCAAAGATTCTCCCGGGCGGGAGTCCCTACTTGATTGCCGTCATGGTGGACAAGGGCGAAAAGGCGGAAGGCACGGTGCATATGGCCGAACCGCTGACGGAAGAGCTCATCCGCGAGGCGCTTGGCGATCAGATCGAAACGCGGAGGCAAATTGTTTGGGACAAACAGGAAGAGCGGATTGTCGCCACCTTGGAAGAACATCTGGGGGCGATCATGCTTTCGGCCAAACCAGTGAATCCGCCGGAGAAGGAAGTTGTTTCTGTACTGTGTGAAGCCATCCGGTCAAAGACCGTCAAGATCACCTACAGCCGGGAGGTCCTTCAGTTTCAGGCCCGGGTTCGCTTGATGCAAAAAACCTTTCCCGAAGAAAGCTGGCCGGACTTATCCGAAGAAATGCTTCTTTCGGCGCCACAGGACTGGCTTTTGCCCTGGCTTTCCGGTATCCGCAACGGGGAGCAGCTTGCCGCCCTGAACATACTGCCTGCGCTCACAGAAAGGCTCACGTGGGAGCAGCGGCGTCTTCTTACTGAGCGCGCACCCGTGACCATCGCCGTCCCCAGCGGCTACAATATTCCGATTGATTATGTTTCCGGGGACATCCCGGTTTTGGCCGTCAAACTCCAGGAGATGTTCGGTCTGGCGGACACCCCGGCCATAGCAGGCGGAAGGATTAAATTGCTTCTCCAACTTCTCTCGCCCGCCCGCAGGCCCGTTTCGATCACCCGGGATCTGAGCCAATTCTGGAACACGGGTTATCCGCAGGTGAAAAAAGAACTGAAGGGCCGCTACCCGAAGCATCCATGGCCCGACGACCCCTGGAACGCCATTCCGACCAGGAAGACAAAAGTCCGGAACTTAAAAGAAAAAAATTAAGTGCTATGTCCCCCGAATACCCGCGAATTCCCCAAAAAATATTTCTTGACATATACCCCCGTCCTCCTGTATTTGAACAAGCAAATGATATTGATTATCAATTGCATCACGAAAGGCCGCAATGAAAAGCGAAAAAGAGATTTTTGATAACTATCTGATTAAGAAGAATCTTCGGGAAACGCCGCAGCGTGGACTGATTCTGGATACGTTTTTGAAACACGAAGAACATATCTCTGCAGAACAACTTTACGATATTGTAAAGAAACGTGATCCGTCGCTTGGCCAGGCGACCGTTTACCGGGTTCTAAAGTTGATTGTCGAAGCGGGTCTGGCGCGAGAAGTAGATCTCGGAGACGGTGTGATGCGCTATGAACATAACTACAATCATCCGCATCATGATCACCTGGTCTGCCGGGGTTGCGGGAAAACGATAGGGGTTTTTGATTCCGTAATTGAAGAGCTTCAAAAACGTGTTGCGGAAAGTTATGGATTCGAACTGACGGACCACGAGATGTATCTTTATGGATTCTGCGAAAATTGCAGAAAGAGAAAACAATGATGTTGTCCATTACGATATAAGATACTTTCCGCTTATTTTGGGAAGGAAATTATTGATAGCCTTTGTTTGCCGACCTGGAAGAGAGAGGCATTTTTTTGAACATAATAATGATAATGATTATCATTTGCAATTATGAAAAAGGGGGGAGATGAAATAATGTCACCGTTAGCGCTGTTACAAGAAGGAGAAGCTGCTGAAATCATAGATATGGGAGGCAACGATGGAAACGCTCACCGGGGCAGACATCAGCACTGTCACCGCGGACAACGCTGCGAAAATTCCTGGGCAATCTCTTCATGCAGTCGCATTGGCAGAGACGGATTGAGAAGCAGCCATTCCCATCTTCACGATATGGGTCTGCATCCCGGGAAAAAGGTGGAAATGATCAGCAACAGCGGAGCAGGCCCACTGATCCTGCGCGTGGATGAATGCCGCATCGCGATTGGACGCGGTGCAGCCATGAAAATTTATGTTCGGAGGAATGGAGAATGACACTTGCGGATTTGAAAACCGGAAAAAGCGGAATAATTGTAAAAATTAACGTATCGGGCGCACTCAAGAGACGCCTGATGGATATGGGCGTGGTGGCCGGTGCGGATGTAAGCGTGGAAAAAGTAGCTCCGCTGGGTGATCCCATCGAGGTGCGCATCAAAAGCTATGCGCTGTCTTTGCGTCTCGGAGAAGCGCGCCAAATTGAAGTGGAGGAAATCAAAAATCATGAATAAACAAAACAGGCCATTTGTTAATCAAGAGCTCAAAGCTGAAAAAAATGATCTAACAATCGCGGTCGCGGGTAACCCCAACTCGGGCAAATCGACGCTGATCAACGCCATTGCCGGTTCGCGGCTTCAGGTGGGAAACTGGCCCGGTGTCACCGTGGAGAAAAAATCGGCGTCGTTTGACTTTCAGGGACGTAAAATCACGCTGGTCGATCTTCCGGGCACTTACAGCATGAGTCCCTACACCCAGGAGGAAGTTATCGCGCGGGACTATCTGGTATGCGAAAAGCCGGACGTCATTATCAATGTTGTGGACGCCGCCAATCTTGAGCGCAATCTCTACTTCTCTCTGCAACTTCTGGAACTGGGCATTCCGTTGGTGATGGCGCTCAACATGCACGATGAAGCGGCCGGGAAAGGCTTCCGCATCGACGAAGAAAAGATGGCCTCCATCCTGGGGTGTGCGGTGATTCCGACCGTGGCCACCAAAGGCGAGGGCATCGGCAGACTGATGGAAACAGCCGTGGCCTTTGCGGATGCATCCGAAGCGCACCGGCCCGTCGTGATTTCTTACGGTGACGATATCGAAAAAGCCGCATTAGCCATAGAAAAAAGTCTGAAAGATCATCCGGATATTCTGGCCGGGCATCTGCCTTTGCGCTGGATGGCCTTAAAAATGATCGAAGGCGACGCCCGTGCCATTGAGAATTATAAAGCGGGACAATATGCGGCGGTTGCCGAAAATGCGACGCGTCATTTGCGATCCGCTCACGGAGAAGACCTCGAAGCTCTGATGGCCGACACGCGGTACGGACTGGCGGCGGGACTGACCCGCGAGGCGCTCCAAAAACCGGAAAAAAGAAAAAGGGAGTTGACCGAACGGATCGACGCCGTCATCCTCAACCGCTATGCGGGTATTCCGATTTTT
>DNYQ01000305.1:0-2054 GCA_003506745.1 Syntrophaceae bacterium | reverse complement strand
ATGCACGCCATCGGCCTGCACGGCAAATCGTTCATTCCGCTGCTTCTGGGATTCGGCTGCAACGTTCCCGCGGTTTACGCCACCCGCACACTGGAAAATCAGCGCGATAAGGCGCTCACCGCGCTTTTGATCCCGCTGATGTCCTGCGGGGCGCGCCTGCCGGTTTACGTGATTTTTACAGGCGTATTTTTTGCGGCATACGCGGGAACGGTCTTGTGGTCGCTGTACATTCTGGGCATCGTCCTGGCTGTTTTGATGGGGCTGTTGTTCAAAAAGACCCTCTTTCGCGGCGAGGCGCCGGTGTTCATTATGGAGCTTCCGCCCTACCGCATGCCCACGGCAAAAAACCTGATGATCCATACATGGGAGAAAGGCAAACACTATCTGATCAAAGCCGGCACCTGGATTCTGGCCATCTCGGTGTTCGTTTGGTTCGGGCTTAACATGCCCTGGGGCGTTGAATCCAAAAAGGATTCGTATCTCGGAAAAACAGGACAAATCATCGCGCCGGTTTTTGCGCCGCTGGGTTTCGGCACCTGGGAAGCCGCTTCTTCGCTTTTGACCGGTGTCGTCGCCAAGGAAATTGTAGTTTCGACCATGAGTGAAGTTTACGTGCCCGAAACCGGGGAAGAGCAACAGGAAGAATCGCCTTCGTTGGGTGAAGATTTTAAAGAAATTGCGGTCTCGTTTGCGGGCGCTTTTGGCGAAGCGGGGAAAAACGTCTTCTCCACTTTCGGGATCGCCACGATGAGCGCGGAAGAAGAAGAGGGAACAACCGGACTCAAAACCGCCATAGCGAAGGTTTTTACACCGCTTTCGGCATATGCCTTTATGGCCTTTGTGCTTCTATATTTGCCCTGCTTCATTGTGCTTGTGGCAATGCGGGACGAATTCGGCACCTGGAAATGGGCAGGCGTCACGATTATTTATCAAAGTGTTCTGGCCTGGGTTGTAGCGTTTATCATCTACCAGGGCGGAAGCCTCATTGGGCTTTAGGTTAATGTTCAGATGACAGCTTAAAAGGATGTTGAAATGAGTTTTACAGATGCATTGTTTGCCGCAGGAATTCTCACCGCGGCGGGATGGATTTTCTACAAAAGTTTTATAAGGAAAAAAGGGGGTTGCGCCGGGTGTCCGGAATGTACCGCCCGCTCCTGCGGTGTAAAGAATGACGGCGGGAAAGACCGGCTGATCCGGCGGTCCTGAAATAACCAACAATAAAACGGCTTATGCCGGAATAAAAAGGAGAAAAATAAAATGAAGCGTTTGATATTATCGATGGCAGGATTTTTTTTAATGACAACAGTTGCTTTTGCCGGTCATCCGCTCGTGACGGATGACACAGGCACGCAGGGGACAGGCAGGGGACAGGTTGAATTCGGGCTGTCCTTCTTTAAAGACAAGGACGAAGCCGATGAGATGACAACTTTTAAGGCGGAAGGCGGTGACATGGCCGTGGGAGTTACCATCGGTCTTCTCGACTCGCTGGATATTGTAATGGGAGTGCCTTATGCATGGTATTCTCTGGAAGAAAACGACTCGCGGATCGGGCGTGAGAGCGGGATTTCGGACATTTCATTCGATGTCAAGTGGCGTTTTTTTGAAAAAAACGGCTGGTCGCTGGCTTTAAAGCCGGGATTGAGCCTGCCGACAGGCGACGAAGACAGAGGACTCGGCGCGGGACGTACAAGCTACCGCCTCTTCCTTATCGGCACAAAGGAATTTGAGTCTGTCGCCTTTCATGTCAACGGCGGCTACATCCGCAATGAAAATAATTTCGAGGAACGCCAGGACATCTGGCACGTCTCGGTTGCCGCTGAAGTGGAAGTCATCAAGGACCTGAAGCTCATGGCCAATGCGGGCATGGAGAGGAATCCCGATCCGTCAAGCGACAATCATCCGGCCTTTGCGCTGGGTGGAATTTCCTACGACGTTTCTGAAAAAGTTACCCTTGACGCCGGTCTGAAATACGGCCTGACCTCCACGGAAACAGACTGGACGGTTCTGACAGGTTTGACGATTAGGGTAAAATAGGGGACATCCTATAATGTTCC
>DNYQ01000146.1 GCA_003506745.1 Syntrophaceae bacterium | reverse complement strand
TCTCCGTGTAGGAAGGCGCGGTGCCGGCCGAGGGGATCGTTTGTCCGGTCTCCACGTCAAAGGGCGCGATGCCGTGATAGGTCGGCGAATTTTCTTCCGCGAATTTGTAGCCCCGGCCTTTTTGCGTGATGACGTGCACCAGCACCGGACCTTTTAACTTTTTGACGTTTTCAAAATTTTTGATGAGGTAGTCCAGGCGGTGCCCTTCCAGCGGCCCGACATACGTGAAACCCAGCTCTTCAAACAACGCGCCGGGAACAACAAAGGTTTTAACGGATTCTTCGATTTGCTGGGAAAACTTTAAAATCTGTCCGCCGATGCCGGGAAGGCTTTTGAGAAAATTTTTCAGCTCACTTTTAAATTTGGTGACCCGGTCGCCGATCATAATTCTGTTTAAATAGGACGAGAGGGCGCCGACGTTGGGCGAGATGGACATTTCATTATCATTTAAAACAATGATCAAATCTTTGTCGCGGGCACCCGACCAGTTCAATCCTTCAAACGCCATGCCGGTGGTCAGAGAGCCGTCGCCGATCACCGCGATGATTTTATGGTGTTCGTCTTTCAGGCACTGGGCTTCGGCAAACGCTGTTGCCGCGGCGATGGAGGTTCCGCTGTGCCCGACATTGAAGGTGTCATAGACGCTTTCCTCCCGTTTGGGAAATCCGCTGAGACCGCCCCGCGTCCGCAGGGTGGAAAACTTGTTCTTGCGGCCGGTGACAATCTTGTGCGCATAGGCCTGATGGCCGACATCCCAGATCAGTTTATCTTCCGGCGTGTTGAAAACAAAATGCAGGGCCAGTGTCAGTTCCACGGTGCCCAGCGACGAGGCCAGGTGACCGCCGGTGGACGCGACCGTGTTGATGATCAGCCGGCGGATTTCCTCGGCCAGTTTATTGAGTTCAGCAAGGCTCAGTCGGCGAAGATCCGCGGGGTCGTTGACGTTCGTAAGCACGCTGTAATCGACGATTTCTATGGGTTTCATGGGACTTTATCTACCTTTAAGACTTTCTTTCCATAATATAACGGGCGATGACGCGCAGCGGCAGAGCGCGCGAATCAAATGCCGCAATGCCGGCAATCGCCGCCTCGATATGTTGGGCCAGTTTGACTTTTGCCGCATCGAGGCCCAGAAGCGACGCATAGGTGACTTTGCCCAGGACGGCGTCGCTGCCGGTTTTTTTCCCCATGAGACTTTCGTCGCCTTCCACGTTGAGAATGTCGTCGGCGATCTGAAAAGCGATGCCGATGTGGCTTGCGTAAACGCTCAGCGCCGAAATTTTTTCGTCGCTTGCGCCCGCGATCATTGCGCCGGATTTGACCGCCGCCATAATGAGCGCCCCGGTTTTACGCCGGTGTGTTTCCGTGAGTCCCGCGATATTCTGGTCATTTTTTTCCGTCCGGATATCCAGCGCCTGTCCGCCGACCATGCCCGCTATGCCTGCGGCCTGGGCAATTTCCTGAATGACGGCCAGGCGACGCTCCGCCGCCAGACGGACTTTTTCAGCGCGGGACAAAAGCACGAAGGCTTCCGTCAAAAGCGCGTCTCCCGCGAGAATCGCCGCCGCTTCGCCGAAAACCTTATGGCTGGTGGGTTTCCCCCGGCGAAAATCATCATTATCCATGGCCGGCAGATCGTCATGGATCAGGGAATAGGTGTGAATCAATTCCAGCGCGCAGGCCACCGGCATGGCCGGCGCCATATCGCCGCCGCACGCTTCCGCCGCCGCCAGACAAAGAATCGGCCGGATTCTTTTGCCGCCCGCGAAGACACTGTAATGCATGGCTCCGTGCAGTTCCCGCGGTTCGTGGTCTTTGCCCGGAAGGTAGCGTTCGAGGGCTTCTTCTACAATTTTCTTCCGGTCCTTTAAATAGGCCTCCAGAAAATCATCATGGTTCATCAACGTCTTCATCCTGAAAGGGTTTTATTTGCAGAGCATTTTCCTTTTCCAGCAGCAGCTCGACGCGGCGCTGGGTTTCATCGAGTTTGGCCGAACAGAAACGAATCAACCGGATGCCTTCTTCAAAAGACTTCAGCGCCGAATCCAGCGGCAGGTCACCCGCCTCCATCTCCCTGACGATTTTTTCCAGCTTTTCCAGCGCGTCTTCAAACTTTTCTTTCGCCATTGCTTTTACTCCCGTATATTTGTTTGACTGAGCTATCCGCTATAGGCCATGAGCCATGAGCTATTTTACTCTCCCCGTATTTTCTCCACCCGTGCCTCAAAGCCGCCGGAGGCCAGTTGAATACTGACTCTTTCCTCCAAAGTCAACCCCTGCGCCCGGCGGACAATTTCTCCATCCGGTAACCGGCGCGTGATGCTGTAGCCCCGCTGCAATACGGACAGCGGACTTAAGGAAGAAATGAGAGAAGCATGCTTTTCCAGCCGCTCGCGGCGCTCACTGAAATACCGATTCCAGCCGTTCAGGATGTCTTTTTTAAAATGGTCGAGCATCATTCTTTTTTCCCGAATCTGCCTTTGCGGATTCTGGTTTTGCAGGGTCGTTTCCAGATGCTGCAGTCTGGTCTTTATCGTCTGCGTTCTTTGTTCAATCGCGCGCTCCAGCCTTTCGCGAAGATCGTCCAGCGCCATTGAAAAATCAAACAGAAAGCGCCGCGGATCTTTAAAGCGGGCCATAAGCGAAGCGAGATGTTCTTTTTGATCGCCAAGATGACGGTTCTGGGCGGCCGCCAGACGCCGCATCAGGTTATAAAGACGGTTTTGCAGTTCGGATCGAAGCGGAATGACCAGTTCCGCCGCCGCGGATGGGGTGGGCGCGCGCAGGTCCGCCACAAAATCACAAATGGTAAAGTCGGTTTCGTGGCCGACAGCCGAAACAATGGGGACGGACGATTGAAAAATGGCTCTGGCCAGCGCTTCATCGTTGAAAGGGGCAAGATCCTCCAGCGAACCGCCGCCCCGCGCTATGATGATGATATCCGCCTTGCCTGAAGCCTGAAGATGATTCAGGGCGGCAATGATTTTTGCGGCCGCATCGTTTCCCTGCACCCGCGCAGGGGCGATCAGAATATCCACGGAAGGAAAGCGCCGGCGGGTGATGTTTAAAATATCCCGGATGACCGCGCCTGTCGGCGACGTGACCACGCCGATGCAGCCGGGCAGAAACGGCAGGGCTTTTTTACGGGATTCGTCGAACAGTCCTTCGGCGGCAAGCCGGGCCTTGAGCTGCTCAAATGCTTTTTGCAGCGCGCCCGTCCCCCGCGGTTCGGCCGATTCCACGATGAGCTGGTATTCGCCGCGGGGCGGATAAGCGCTGAGCCGCGCCCGGCACAAAATTTTCATGCCGTCTTCCAGATCAAACTTCACCGCCCGATAGCCGTATTGGCGAAAATAAACCGCCCGGATCTGGCTTTTGTCGTCTTTCAGCGTGAAATAGACGTGTCCGGACTGGGGGCGGCGCAAGTTGGACACTTCACCTTCCACCCAGAGCAAGCCGAAGGTTTCCTCCAGGAAGGTTTTAATATGATCGTTCAGTTGTGAAACGGTTAGAATATCTTTCATTTCCCCATCCTAAAGCGATGAACTACCAGATATTATCCGGTAAGACAAGTTTCAATTCGGCAGGCATTTTTTCCTTTGCCTGGCCGAAATGCCTGTGTTAATCTTTGTCATCAAGGAGGCGTCAGGCATGTCCGATAAATATGATTTGATTGTTGTGGGCGGCGGGCCGGGAGGATTGGCGGCGGCTGAAAAGGCCGCGGCAAAACAAAAAAGGGTTCTCATCATTGAAAAAGACGGCTGGGGAGGCACCTGTACGCACCGGGGCTGCATCCCCACCAAGGCGCTGCTTGCGTGCAGCAAATTTTATACGGATTTAAAAAAACTCAAACGCCTGGGCGTCAGCATTGCCGGCAGTGCTGTTGATTTCGGAGCCATGAAAAAGCATCGCGAGCAGATCGTTAAAGTCGCCGCTCTGGGTGCGCACAAATTACTGGTCGATGCGCAAGTCGAAACCAGGCAGGGCAGCGGTGAAATACTCTCGCCGCATGAAGTGCGATACACGAGTCCCTCCGGTGAAAGTCAGGTCGTAACGACGGATAACATCCTCCTTGCCTGGGGGGCGCAGCCGCAAATTTTGCCCGACATCCAGGTTTCCGGGCGCATCCTTACCTCGGATGATATCCTCGGCATGACCGGCCTTCCCGCCTCCATGATTGTTGTCGGCGGCAGTTTCATCGGGGTTGAATATGCCACGGTATTTGCCGAACTCGGCGTCAAGGTGATCCTGGTGGAACTGCTGGACCGTATTTTGCCTCAGGAAGATGAAGAGGCGGCGGATTTTCTCAATCAGGAGCTGACCCGTCTGGGAGTTGACGTTCATACATCGACTAAACTTGTCAGCCTCAGGGAGTCGGACGACGGCGTGGGGATGAAATCACAAAAAGTCAATAAATACATGGAATTACGTGCGGAATGCGCCTTGCTTTGCACGGGCCGGAAACCGCTTTTGTATCAGGAACAGTTAACTAAAACAGGGATTGATTATACCGGCGCCGGCATCAGGGTGGATAAGAATATGATGACGAGCGTAAAGGGTGTTTATGCCGTGGGTGATGTAACCGGCGGCATGATGCTTGCGCACCGCGCAGCCCTGCAGGGCAAAGTTGCCGCGGAAAGCATGTTCGGCGGCGGCGATTATATCTGCAACGAAAATTTTATTCCGTCTGTTGTTTACAGTCATCCGCAGATTGCGCGAGTCGGTTATACTGAGAGGCGAGCCCGGGAGGAAGGCCTGAAAATCGAAATCATGAAATCCGCATACAGCGCCAACATCATTGCCCGGGCCGAATTGATGGGGCAGGGTTTTGCCAAGGTCGTTTCCCATCAGGACAAAATTATCGGAGCGGTCATCGCCGGCGACCATGCCGCCGACCTCATAGCGCCCATGGCCCTGGCGGTGTCCGGCGGACTGACCCAAAAGGAACTGCGTGCCTGGGTCATCCCGCACCCGACGCTCAGCGAAATATTTGCGCCGCTTGCGGGCTGAAATGAAAAAAAGGAGAAAATCATGAAAATCATGGATTACGCATCTGTTGCCCCAACGCTGATAGACAATGATCAGGCAAAGGCGGTCGCCGCCCGTGTCGTCATCGGGAAAAAGGATGGAGCCGATCATTTTTGCATGCGAATTTTCGAGATCATGCCGGGAGGGTATTCACCGAAACACGCGCATGCCTGGGAACATGAAATCTTCGTCCATGCCGGCGTTGGTGAAGCCTACGGCAACGGCCAATGGCGCCCGGTCAAACCCGGGACGGTTTTGTTTGTGCCGTCCGGTGAAGAACATCAAATCCGCAATCCGGGCAGGGAGCGCCTGGTCTTTGCCTGCCTCATCCCTTCCGGTGTTCCGGAGTTGTGAAAGAGGCGTGAAGAATGAAGACGCCCGAAATTTTTCAACTTCAGGGCGTCTTTTTTTATCCGTACTTGTGCGTACGCGGCAGTTTATTTCTTGTAGCTGTACCAGCCTTCGCCAGTCTTCTGTCCGTATTTGCCTTCGGTAAATCTCTTGACAACGCTGGGGCTGGGCAGGTCGGCCGGATTGCCGGACTCCAGGAAATGACTCATGCAGATGTCGTAGGTCAGATCGATGCCGGTCAGATCGTTGAGACGGAAGGGGCCCATCGGATGGCCGGCGCCGTAAACACAGGCCTTGTCGATGTCTTCGAAAGAGGCCACGCCCATTTCAAGCATCCACAGGGCTTCCCGCTGAATCACGGCGAAAATCCGGTTCAGAAC
>DNYQ01000273.1 GCA_003506745.1 Syntrophaceae bacterium | reverse complement strand
CCAGATCCTGGAAAAAAGGATGACTCCGGAAGGCAATGATCTCAAACGATTCAAAATCGCGCAAAAAGAGGTTGAACACCTCGAAGAGCTGGTCAATAATGTTCTGATTTTCGCCAAGCCGATGGATCCTAAAATTGTTTCCGTCGATCTCGGCAAAGTGCTGGAGCAGGCCGTCGCGTTGACGGAAAAAGCCATTTCCGATAAAAAGCTTGACGTCAAGCTGGAAATACAGGAAATTCCGCAGGTCAGCGGCGATACGGCGATGCTGACGGATGCTTTCTTGAATATCATCCGCAACGCCGTGGAGGCGGTTGAAGAACAGGGCGCCATTCGCATCTTTGCCCGCAGTATCGGCAGCCAGCCGCCGGCCGTGCTGGTGGTGGTCGATGACAACGGATGCGGCATTGACGAACAGGACATGCCTCACTTGTTTAACCCGTTTTTCACCCGGAAAAAGTACGGCACCGGTCTGGGCCTTTCCCAGGTTTTGAAAATTGTGGAAGTGCATTCGGGAAAACTGGAGATTATCAGCGAAAAGGACAAAGGAACCAAAGTCTGCATTACGCTACCCTGCAGTGAAGGGCAGCACGCTTCGGGAGATCAGAAAATAAACGACAATGGATCGTGAAAAAGAAGATATCCGTTGAATGGTGAAGGTTGAAATTATGGCGAGCATTCTGGTTATTGATGATGACGAGTCGATTGTAGAAACGCTGGATTTGTATCTGACGGAAGAAGGATACACCGTGAGAACAGCTTTGACCGGCACCGACGGTTTGAACAAATACGTTCAGGAAGCGTCGGATGTGGTCATTTTGGATATCCGGCTGCCGGATGTGGACGGGTTTGCCGTGCTGGAAGACCTTAAGGAAGAAAATGAAAATGTTAAAGTGATCATGATTACCGCTTTCCATGACATGGAAACCACCATCAATGCCATGAAAGGCGGCGCTTTCGATTATATCCACAAGCCGGTCAACGTCGATGAACTGGATCTGGCGATTAAGAAGGCTCTGAAATCTCTGGAGATGGAGAAAAAAATTGACGGCCTGCTGATGGAGCCGTCACGCAATTTCCGGGTAGGGGACATCATCGGCACCGGCAATGAAATGCGGGAAATCTTCAAGACGATCGGCACGGTTTCCCAAAGCCGCACGACGGTTCTGATTCAGGGGGAGAGCGGCACCGGCAAAGAGCTGATTGCCAAGGTGATTCATAATAATACCTCTCCGGACGAACCTTTTATTGCTGTGAACTGTTCGGCCATTGTGGATACGCTTTTGGAATCGGAATTGTTCGGTCATGAAAAGGGGTCCTTTACAGGCGCAGTGGCCCGCAAGCTGGGGAAATTCGAACTGGCGCGCTTCGGAACGGTCTTTCTGGATGAAATCAGTGAAATGTCCGTCAATTTACAGGCCAAACTCCTGCGTGTTTTGCAGGAAATGGAGTTCGAACGTGTCGGGGGCAAGGACACGGTGAAAGTGCATGCCCGCATCATGGCTGCAACCAATAAAGATTTGAGAGGGATGGTGAAGGAGGGCAAATTCCGGGATGACCTCTATTACCGCTTGAACATTGTTGCCATCAATCTGCCGCCTTTGCGCAGCCGACGCCAGGACATCGCGCCGCTGATTGACTATCTGCTTTCCAAGATCAATCTGGATCTGCACAAGAAAATTATCGGAGTCTCCGGCGAGGTGATGGAAATATTCATGAATTATAACTGGCCGGGCAATGTCCGGGAACTGGAAAATCTGCTGGTGCGCGCCTGTGTTGTGGCCAAAGGGCAGGTTCTGGGAGTCAGTGATTTCCCGGATCTTGGCAAAGATTCAGCCATTTTACCGGTCAAAGATGACACCGCCGACATCTTCACACCGGAAGAGCCGGGTAAATTTTTAACCCTCGACCAGGTTGAAGAACGCTATATTCGTAAAATTATTAAGGAAACTGATAAAAACAAAGGGGAAATCTGCGAAACACTCGGGATTTCCCGACCCACCTTCGAACGAAAACTGGACAAGTATGGAATCTCCTTTGAGCAGGAATAGATGACACGAGGATTTATGGAAATAAGGGGACGGTTCTATTTGGAAATAAGGGGACGGTTCTATTTATTTTCAATATTTGACTTTTCCTTCCTCGGGTGCCCGCGCTTCTTGATCACGGCATCAAGTTTGTATTGCTTTTGCACATTTTGGATGAACGCGCTGCCGCCGTATATCGTCCGACGATCCATCTCCCCGCGCATTGATTCATGCTGACGCTGCATCTGCTGAACAAAAGAACGATATTCTTTTCTAACCGATTCGTCAGTCGAAAGTTTATTAAAAATAATGTGTTTATCGATTAAATCGTCTTTTTTCCCGTAAGCATTGACCCCATAACTGCTCCATGGATAATCCTTCGGGGCTTTCACCATTCCGGCACGAACAGGGTTCAATTCTACGTAGCTGCCGCATGCCAAAAGGTACTCGTCCTTGGAAATGATTATACTCTTATACCTGTCCTGCCAGAAGTGACCTGTATACACGTATTTCTTTTTGTAGTGTTGGGCGTAGGAGAGGTTGATCCCTTTCATAATCTGGAATAACTCGCCACCCGCTTGTGTGGTTTCCATCACCAGATGGACATGATTGGACATCAAGACGTAGTGATACAGCTTA
>DNYQ01000130.1 GCA_003506745.1 Syntrophaceae bacterium | reverse complement strand
AGGAATAGCGGCGGCCATGAACTTAGTTCCATCAATAACGGAACCGCCGCCGATTGCCAGCAGAAAATCAATCTTTTTTTCGCGGGCAAGGGCCGCCCCTTTGATGAGCGTTTCATATTCGGGATTCGGTTCGATGCCACCGAATGGTGTGATGTCAAAGCCTGAAAGAGCGGCAAGCACCTCATCGAGCACACCATACTTTTTAGCGCTTGCCGCGCCATACGTGACCATCACTCTGGCGCGGCGCGGAATTTCACCGGCAATCCGTCCTGTGGCGTCTTTGCCGAAAAGGATCTTCGTGGGGTTATGAAACGTAAAATCGAGCATTTGCATCTCCATCGAATCCGAAGGTTTTAAAAACATGATTCCGATCAACGGGTTTTATTCATAAATAAGCCCCCGCCTCGTGTCAACATAAAAATGTCTTGCCCACTTTGAACCTTGCTGCCATAATCCACCACCAACTTTCAGACGGACGGGTGTTTTATGGTTTTGGGACTCATTCTGTTGGGTCCTGGTCCGGTTATCCGCTTAAGAATGCCATAGCGACCTTATGTTTTCCAAAGTTTCCCAAAACTCCTTGTGGCGTGTCCGTTTCGGAACACACTTCCCCCACCGGAAAATTATGCCGCGGAAATCCACCGTTACTTTTACTCAACTTCAATGAATACATTTTGTTATCACCCATAAACCGGCGTCATCGCCAGGATCCGCCGTCTGCTCCAGGTAAAGCTCAAGGGCGGGATGGCCCTTCACCAACCGAATGATCAGATCACCTTGCTTTGGAAAAAGTTTTAAAGTCTCTTGTCTGTCAAAAGACAAATGATTTAGCCCCGCGCATTCATAATTTAAATCGCCTCGCCGAAATGGCCGGACTTGATATCAGTGATCATCATTCGGATATTTTATCAGAACTCATGGCGTTTCATGTCGAAGGAAGGTACCCTGATTCATTAAGCGCAGCACCGTCAAAGAATGAAGCTATGGAGTATTTCAATCGCGGGAAGGAGGTTTTTCAGTGGTTGATAAAACAATCATAAGCCGTGTGAACACCTGTCTCAACAGGTTGAAGGAAAAAGGCTTGAGTGTTGAGTTTGGCGTTATATTTGGTTCCTACACGCAGGCGAGAGCTGATCAAATGAGCGATATTGATGTGATCGTGGTTTCGCCAATTTTTGACGGCTGTAAAAAAAGGCGGGACATCGATCTTCTGTGGCACGTTGCGGCGAAAACGATAACCGGATTGAACCGGTTCCCTGCGGCGTTCTTCAGTGGGAGGAAGACGATACAAGCACGATTGTTGAAATGGCCCGGCGCGAGGGCCAAAAAGTTCTATTGACGTAAAAATTGTGGCAGAAGTTACGGCTAGTGGAATGGTAACTTAATTTCTTAAGGATTCCAAAATGGTCTTAAGCATCGATGATTATCTATTGTATACAAATAGTTAGCTATCTACTTAATTATTTAAGGGTGTCCCCAATTGCACAATTGCACATGCCACTAATTCAGGTATATGTCAAAGTTTTTTTTAACGCCGCCGCCATCAGACAAACACCGATGGCAATCCCACCTTTTACCCTAAGGCAATTTCATCCCTTTCCCCAGGAAAGAATCAGACACAGACCGATTGTGGAAAAAAGCGGCAGGGATTAGATTACTTTCGAACAAGAAACAAAAAGGAAATGGAGACGGGGTGATCTGGTCAGGGCGTCTCTCAAAATGACAAAAGAATAAGGAGCGAGATCATGAAAGAGGACAAGAAACAAATCTGTTCGGTTTGCGGAAAAGCACAGGCGAAAACGGAATGTGACAACTGTGGAACAGCAATATGCGGCGATTGCTGCAAGTTTGAAATTTGGGGCAGCGGCGCCGAGGATCTAACCGCCCGTTATTTCTGCCCGACCTGCAAAGAAGATCCGGCCGTTAATCCCTGGGGTGCTCGTAGCAACATCCCCGACAGCGTAGAAAACAAGTTATCTGTCACACAAAAGGCGGCGGGCAAAAAAGTCCGGGTTGCCGGGAGTAAGCCTTCAACCGCTAAGAAGGGGAAGGCAAGAAGTACAGGATATGGAAATTATAGAAACACGAATCTGCCTGCGGAAACCGGCATAAGGGCAGCTGCTCACAAATAGGCACATGCTGCCTTGCAGCAATTGATGTGCCCAGTCTATTCCCTGATCAGTCCTGACATGGACGCTCGGGCGGCAAGATCCAACGGATCATGTGGCTGGCGTTCATGGAAGGGCGGGATCAAGGAAGCAGACGAAATAAAGATTGCACAGGGACAAGGGAAACATGTCGCCCCCTTGACATCCGGTTGAAAGCCGACACATCTAAAGTCTGGCTGTAAACCCTGATGGAAGGGCCGAACATGGCACTCCCTCAACGTTCCTCATGTGCAAAAGGAGTTAAAACAATGGACGGAATAAAGAAAGTTGCCGTCATCGGTACCGGCGTCATCGGCTCAGCCTGGGTTTCTCTCTTTGCCCAGAAGGGGTACGAAGTGACCGGGTATTCGCGACGACCCGAAACCAGAGACAAAGGGTACCGGCAGGTCTGTTCCAATCTCGATTTTTTTGTCGGGAAAGGGGTATTGACCGCTCCAGATCGGGATCAGGCTTTGGCACGGGTAAAATTCGTTCCGGAAATCGCCGCGGCAGTTAGCGATGCAGACTTCATTGAAGAATGCTCCGGTGAAACCTACGACATAAAAAAACCAATCTTCGAAGAAATGGATCGATTCGCGCCGCCGACATCCATCATTGGCAGCAGCTCCTCCGGCTTAATGATGACCGAGATTCAGCAGGCCGTTGTGCACAAGGAGCGCTGCGTTATTACCCATCCCTGGAATCCACCCCACCTCATTCCTCTTATCGAAATTGTCCCCGGCAAATACACATCGCAGGCTACAGTGGAGACGAGCATCAAATTCATGGAACATCTGGGGAAAATACCGGTTCTGGTAAAAAAAGAGGTTCCCGGATTCATCGGCAACCGCTTGGCCGTCGCCCTTTGGCGCGAGGCAATCGATCTGGTGGAAAACGGTGTAGCCAGCGTCGAAGATGTGGATAAGGCGCTTTATGCCGGTCCCGGCCTGCGGTATGCTCTCATGGGATCACATATGATCTACCATCTCGGCGGCGGCGAGGACGGAGGCGTGGGCCACTTCATCGATGGTATCGGCAATACAACCTTCAAGGCTATCTGGGAAGAGCTCACCACCTGGAACTACATCACGGAACCCATGAAAGAAAAACTCATCGACGGTATCGCCCAGGAGATGAAAGGACGTAGTTTCCGGGATTGCGTGCAATGGCGGGATGAAAAGCTTTTCGAACTTATCAAACTTATCTATGGAGAAAAGTAGTATGTCCGACAAGATTATGAGCGTCCAAGACGCATTAAGTCTGATCAGGGACGGCGATACGGTAGCGGTCGGCGGGTTTGTGGGCAATGCCCATCCTGAAGAGCTGACAGCGGGACTGGAAAGGATTTTTCTGGATACCGGCAGTCCGCGGAATCTCACGATTGTCGGAGCCGCCGGGCAGGGAGATGGTAAGGAAAAGGGCCTTAACCACCTGGCCCATGAAGGACTGATCAAACGGGTTATTGAGGGATACTGGAACCTGGCCCCCAAACTTGGCCGAATGGCGCTGGAAAATAAATTTGAGGCTTACAACTTTCCCCAAGGCGCAATTTCCTGTCTGTTTCGGGAAATCGCGGGGGGCCGCCTCGGGTTTATCACTCATACGGGCCTCAAAACCTTTGTCGATCCCCGCTTTGATGGCGGAAAAGTGAACGCCCGCACANNTTCCCGATCAATGTTGCCCTGGTACGCGGCACAACTTCGGATTTACAGGGAAATATCCGCATGGAAAAAGAGAGCGCTTCACTGGAGATGCTTTCCATGGCCCAAGCCGCTAAAAATTCCGGCGGCATTGTTATCGCTCAGGTGGAACGAATATCCGAAAACGGCCGGTTCCGGCCCATGGATGTAAAGATTCCGGGAATCTTTGTTGACGCCGTCGTTATCGCTAAACCCGAAAACCACTGGCAGACATTTCTCGAGACATATAATCCGGCCTACTGTGGCGAGGTATACGTTCCTGTCTCGCAAATGGAACCTATGGCCTTAACAACAAGGAAAATTATCAGCCGCCGGGCAGCTATGGAGCTCGTACCCCAGGCCATAGTCAATCTGGGCATCGGTATGGCCGACGGTATAGCCGCCGTGGCCGCCGAGGAAAACATGAACGATCTTTTTACTCTCACCGTGGAATCCGGACCCATAGGCGGAGTACCGGCTATGGGCTTGAGTTTTGGCGCCTCGTCCAATCCGCAGGCCATTATCGACGAACCGTATATGTTCGATTTCTACGACGGCGGCGGTCTGGATATGGCCTTTCTGGGAATGGCTCAGGCCGACAAAGACGGCAATCTGAATGTCAGCCGTTTTGGCACGCGACTGGCCGGATGCGGCGGATTTATCAATATTACCCAGAATGCCAAGACGGTGATCTTCGTCGGCACACTCACCGTCGGTGCGGAGATTGTCGTGAAAAACGGACAACTGGCTGTTGTCCGGGAAGGTCGGGACAAAAAGCTTATCGAACATGTGGAGCAAATAACATTCAGTGCTGATTATGCCCGAGAAATTGGTCAGAAGGTCATGTATATCACTGAACGTGCCGTTTTCGAACTGCGGAAAGAAGGCATGACCCTTGTGGAGATAGCCCCCGGGATCGATCTGCAAAAAGACATTCTTGACCAGATGGGTTTTAAACCCCAAGTGGCAGCCGATCTGCGGCCCATGGATTCGAGGATTTTCCTCGAAGAACCGATGGGAATTCGGGATGAAATCGCCCGCAGAAAAAAACAACGTCTTTCCTAAGGAGATAGAAAAATGATTGCGGAGAAAGCAGTGCAAAGCAGGGGACCGCTATTGATGAATCCTGACCCGGATGAGGCACGAAAATACTTCCGTTCGAAGTCACGGGCGCAGGAGGGCAAGCTCATGAGCCTGAAAGATGCCGTAGAACGCTTCGTTAAAGACGGAGATTATCTGGCTATCGGCGGATTTGGCACCAATCGCACGCCGATTGCGGCCTGCCAGGAAATTGTGCGCCAGGGCCGGAAAAACATGGGCTTTGCGGGGCATACATCGACACATGATTTCCAAATCCTGGCAGCCGGAGAGGTCTTTGACCGGGTGGACATCGCCTATATCATTGGTCTGGAGGCACGCGGCATGAGCCCGTGCGCCCGTGCATACATGGAGAGCGGGCGAGTGAAAATATGTGAATGGTCTAACTTCAGCCTGGCGGCACGCCTCAAGGCAGCGGCTATGGGAATACCTTTTCTGCCGACACGGAACATGATCGGCACAGATACATTTAAATACTCGGCGGGGAAAATTATGACCTGTCCATTTACGGGCAAGACGCTGGCACTGCAACCGGCACTGTACCCCGATGTGTCCGTCATTCACGTTCATGAGGCGGATATTTCCGGAAACTGCCGGATCCAGGGGATAGTTATTTCCGACGACGATCTGGCCCGGGCCAGCAAGAAAGTGATTATTACCACGGAACGTCTCATCCACAACGACGAGATCAGGAACGATCCGGCCAAAACGGTGATTCCCTATTATCTTGTGGATGCGGTGTGCGAGGTGCCTTACGGGGCTTATCCCACCGGGATGCCCTATGAGTATTATTCCGATGAAAAACACCTGAAGGAATGGCTGACGGTGCAGAAAGATTCAACCGCTTTCAAGTCATTTCTGAAGCGCAACATCCATGATTGCCCCGATCATGCAGCCTACATCGAACGAAGCGGCGGCATTGACAGAATTCAGGAGCTAAGAGCCAAGGAATTATTGCTGCATAAGGAGGAAACCCATGCAAAATTATAATATCATGGAGCTGATGATCTGCGTCGCGGCACGCGAACTCGGCAATGGCCGTACAGCCGGAATCGGCACGGGAGCACCCTGCGCTGCCGCTCTGCTGGCCCAGAAAACCATCGCACCGCATCTGGTGATCATGTTCGAATCAGGCGGCATCGATCCCATTCTTCCCGAACTGCCTGTTTCCGTTGGTGATTCCCGCACATTCCACCGGGCCGTCATGGTCGGCAGCCTGTTCGAAATCATGCAGACATGCAGCCGGGGAATGGTCGATTACGCGATTCTGGGCGGCGCCCAGATAGATATGTACGGGAATATCAACTCCACGATGCTGGGGAAAAATTACCTCCAGCCTGCGGTTCGTCTGCCGGGCAGCGGTGGCGCCAACGACTTTGCTTCCTTGTGCTGGCGCACGATCATCATGTCCGTTCAGGATAGATCGCGGCTGGTCAGTAAGCTGGATTTTATGACCGCACCAGGATGGCTGGAAGGGGGAGAATCACGGGATCAATCGGGATTGCCACTGGACACCGGACCTTACCGGGTCATTACCAATATGGCCGTCATGGATTTCGAGCCGGAAAGCAAATGGATGAGGGTCATATCAATCAATCCGGGCTATACGTTCGACGATATTCAGAGCAACTGCGAATTCGAATTGCTCAAGGCCCCCAGGATTTTTACCACCAAGCCGCCGACGGCGCTGGAATTGAGAATCCTGCGGGATGAAATCGATCCGAACTCTTACATCATTGGTCGCTGATTGTCCGCTCACTGCACGAGTTTGTTCTGGACGGCGTACAGAGTGATCTCCGCGTTGTTTTTCATTTTCATTTTTTCCAAAACGTGGGCGCGGTAGGTGCTGATGGTCTTCACACTCAGATTCAGGCTCTCCGCAATTTGCGAAACGGTCTTTCCCGACGCAATCAGCCGCATGACCTGATGTTCTCGGTCAGACAGGGTTTCATGGGGAGATTTGGTCATATCCGCATTCAGATAGGTGGCCAGCTTTTCCGCCAGGGATGCACTGATGTAGCGCCCTCCGGCGGAAATTTTCCTAATGGCGGAAATCAGTTCGTTAGGCGCGCTGGCCTTGGTCAGGTAGCCCGATGCACCGGCCCTCAATGCCCTGATGGCGTATTGCTCTTCGGGATAAATACTGAGAATGAGAACGGGAAGTTGGGGATAGTCCGTTTTCAACTCCTTGAGAATTTCCAGACCGCTTTTCCCGGGCATGGATATATCCAGGAGCACGACATCGTATTTTTTCTTTTTTAGGTATTGCAGCACCTCCTGTCCGTTTCCCGCTTCATCCGCGACAACCAGATCCGGTGTGTCTGAAAGAACTTGTTTGAAACCGGCGCGAACAATGGGATGGTCGTCGGCAATGAGAATTCTGATCCTTTTTTCCGTCATTATGTTTCTCCTGTTTTGGGCAGAGGGATGCTGATCGTTATGGTAGTGCCTTTACCGATTTTCCCAACGATGGCTTCGCTGCCGCCCCAGTGGTAAACGCGCTCCTTAATGCCCATCAGACCGAACGAATCCGGTTTTTTCAACTGCTCCTCCGCAATGCCCTTGCCGTTATCCTTGACAACAAACTCCAGTTGGTCATCCGTTGCCTTCAGGTTAACGGTCACTTTTGTGGCTTTGGCGTGACGCTGCACGTTTGTCAGCGTTTCCTGGAAAATGCGAAATATGGTCGAGGTTAGATCCGGATC
Organism: Syntrophaceae bacterium; assembly: GCA_003506745.1. Taxonomy (GTDB): domain Bacteria; phylum Desulfobacterota; class Syntrophia; order Syntrophales; family Smithellaceae; genus UBA8904. Next base: position 1,287 of record DNYQ01000130.1, on the reverse strand, counting down.
GATGGTCATATCTTCCGGGTTGAAGGATACGTCGCACACGATGCCGGTCCGCCGGGAAAACTCCTCGGCCTGCCAGGCAATCGCCGCTGTCAGGCCCAGATGATCGAGCATGCCGGGGCGCAACCCCATATAAATCCGCTTAACGGTCTGCATGGTCAGCTCGACTAAAAAAGACATGCTCTGTGCCCTGTCCGACAGGATATTCTGCCCTGCGGGGATCTTGTTTTTCAGCAGGACGATCTCCGTATTCAACGCCGTCAGGAGCTGTCCCAACTCATCGTGAAGCTCACGAGCGATGCGGGTTCTTTCCTTTTCCCGGATCGATTGCAGGTGCGCCGATAGTTGGCGCAGCTGATGTCGTGAAAATTCCAGTTCCTGCGCCGCCCGCTTCCTGTCCGTGATATTCTCGTAGGTGATTACCACCCGTTTCTCTTTTAATTGTTTGCCGATTCTCGCGGCGTTGATCATGCACTCGATTTTCGTGCCATCCTTGCGCAGACAGGGGAATTCCATGCTGGCTATGGGCTGTTTTTCCAGAATGGAATAAAGCTCACAGGCGATTCTGATGTAGTCCTTTCCCGAACGGTAAAACAAACGTGTTGTCCGGCCAATCAGCTCATCGGATGTCCAGCCAAATACAGTTTTTACGCCATTGTTGACGAAAATAATCCGTCGATCCTGAAGACCGATAACAGCGTGGGGTATCGCCTCCAGGATAGACGATTCCAAGGCTTCCATCTCGGCGACCTTGTTGCGTGCCTTGATCAACTCTTTATTATCTATGGATTTGTTTGATTTTTTAATAAGGGATTGCTTTTTCACAACTGGAGTATATGAAGAAGAATTTTGTGTGTCAAGAGGATTTTATTATTGACTCCTGATATAAGTGATAACGTATCACATGAGTAGATATATGAAACGAAACTGGCAAAACACTTATCAAGAAAGAGCCACTCACCGAATTCCACAACCCTTTTCTGGTGGCAGGACGGGCAGAAGTGGCGGCGCTTGCAGGAAAATGCCAGGAGATATTCATGGCCGCAGTCATTACATCCCCGATCAGGTCGAGGACAAGCTTCACACGGGCAAAGCCGTTGTGCAGATCGCCGCAGTCGAGATAACGATAGATCACCTGCTCGGCATAGGGCCGCCAGAAGCCGTACTGACGTGAAAAATGCTCATCATAGATCCTGACAAAGGTCTCAAAATAGTCCTCCACGCAGCGGTAATAACCGGTAGCCTGCGGATATCGGGGCCGATAAACGGCGGCTGGGACAGCCATGATCC
>DNYQ01000035.1 GCA_003506745.1 Syntrophaceae bacterium | reverse complement strand
CCTAATATCGTTGTGGACGCCGATACGCGCAACATCGAAGAATTGACGGTGGAGGCCGATCCGGCACGGTACCGGCCCCGCAAAACGGAGGAAGAATTGGCGCAATTAACTAAACGAGAAGGCATCGGTTTTAATGAGTATCTGGGAATGATGGTGGAAATGAAAGCAGGCGATCTGATTATTGATGATCTTAATCATCATGAAGCGGAGGTTCTGATGGAAAAATATAAACCGGATATCTTCTGCGCCGGCGTCAAGGAAAAGTATGTGATCCAAAAAGGAGGAATACCGCTCAAACAGCTGCACAGTTATGACTACAGCGGCCCTTATGCCGGATTCCACGGCGCGGTCAACTTTTACCGGGAGATTGACCGGATGGTCAATTCCAACGTCTTTCGCTTCATTAAAGCTCCCTGGCAGAAGAACCCGGAGCTGACGGGCAGCTACGCCTACAACAGGTAAAATGAACAATTAAAGGAGAAACATCATGCTACTTCGACATACACCCGAGACATTAGCCGACCGATCTGCCCTGACGGTCAATCCGGCCAAGACTTGTCAGCCCGTGGGAGCCATGTACGCAGCGCTGGGCATTCACAATTGTCTCCCGCACAGCCACGGTTCTCAGGGCTGCTGCGCCTACCACAGGAGCGCGCTGACCAGGCATTATAAAGATCCGATTATGGCCACGACCAGTTCCTTTACGGAAGGGGCGTCCGTTTTCGGCGGACAGGCCAACCTGCTGGAGGCAATTAATAATATTTTTACGATTTACGGCCCTGATATTGTAGCCGTTCATACGACTTGTCTGTCGGAAGTCATCGGTGACGACCTGGGACAGATCATCAACAAGGCAATCGCGGATGGTAAGATTCCCAAAGGCAAACGGGTTATCCACACCAACACTCCGAGCTTTAAGGGATCGCATGTGACTGGTTTTGCCAACATGACCCAGAGCATGGTCCATTATCTTGCCGAAAACACAGGAAAGAGGACAGGGCAGATCAATATTATTCCCGGATTTGTCGAGCCGTCGGATATGGCCGAAATAAAAAGAATCTCATCCCTGATGGGAGTAAAAAGTATCCTTTTCCCCGATACATCGGAGGTCGTCAACGGCCCTCTGGACGGACGTTTTCACATGTATCCCAAAGGCGGTGCAACGGTAGACCAGATCCGGAGCGCCGGAGACAGCGCTTTCACCGTCTCCCTGGGTAGTACTGCATCTCTGTCGGCGGCAAAGCTTTTGGATACGAAATGCGGCATCCGCTTCAAGGATCTGGAATTACCGATCGGCATTTCGGCAACAGATGCATTTGTTGATGCGCTCAGGAAAGCTGCCGGCGTGAGCGTTCCCGACAGTATTATGGTGGAACGCGGACAAGTCGTTGACGTTTTGACGGACAATCATCAGTATTTTTACGGGAAAAAGGTTGCCCTTGTCGGAGATCCCGATCAATTAGTTTCGCTGACGCAGTTTCTCACCGATATGGATATGAAGATTCTTTATGTGGTGACCGGGACTCCGGCAGGAGCAAAATTCGAGGAAAGCATTCGTGGCTTTACCGGACCTGAGACGATTATCAAGCATGGCCTGGGAGCTGATTTGTTTTATTTTCACCAGTTGGTGAAAAACAACAAGCCGGATCTGATATTTGGCAACACTTATGCCAAATATATAGCCCGCGATGAAGATATTACCCTCATCCGGATCGGCTTCCCGATTTATGACCGGGTCGGCCACCAGTATTTTCCGGTAGTGGGTTATCGCGGCGCTATGCGTATGATGGAAAAGATTCTGAATGCTTTGCTGGACCGCCAGGACCGCGATGCACCGGAACAAAATTTTGAATTGATCATGTAAAGGAAAGAACGATGATTGAGATTCTCGACGCTAGAAAAGATCAGATTTTTGAAAAAGGCGCACAAGATACCTTCGAGATGACTTGCGAAAAGGTCAGCGTTGCCGGTTCGGTAAGCCAGCGGGCCTGCGTTTTCTGCGGGTCCAGAGTTGTTCTCTATCCGATCGCCGACGCTCTGCATTTGATCCACGGCCCAGTAGGCTGCGCCGCTTATACCTGGGACATCCGGGGATCGCTATCATCGGGACCGGAACTGCACCGGTTGAGTTTCTCCACCGATTTGCGCGAAAACGAGGTCATCTACGGCGGCGAGAAAAAACTTTATGCGGCGTTAACGGAACTCATCGAAACGTATAAACCGAAGGCAGCTTTTGTTTATGCCACTTGTATTATCGGCCTTATCGGCGACGATATTCAGGCTGTCTGTAAGAAAGTGGCCGCCGAGCAGGGGATTGACGTAATTCCGGTTCACTCCGAAGGCTTCCGGGGAACAAAAAAAGACGGTTATAAAGCGGCCTGTGAGGCTTTATATCGTTTGATCGGACAGGACGACAAAGCGGTTGTGTCACAGCACAGCATCAATATTCTCGGTGATTTCAATCTGGCCGGAGAAACCTGGATCATCAAGGAATACTACAAAAGGATGGGTGTGGAAGTAGTATCGTGCATGACCGGCGACGGCAGGATTGATGAAATCCGGCGGGCGCATAAGGCGTCCATGAATGTCGTACAATGCTCCGGCTCAATGACGTATCTTGCCCAAATGATGCAGGAGACATTTGGCATACCCTTCGAGCGTGTTTCCTATTTCGGCATTGAGGACACGGCTGAAGCCTTATATACAGTCGCCTGGCACTTCCACGACGCGGCCATTTTGCAAAACACGGAGGAATTGGTGCGCGAAGAAGTAAACCGCATTTATCCCGAAGTGGAAAAATACCGGCAGGAGTTGACCGGAAGAAAGGCCGCCATTTATGTGGGCGGATCGTTTAAGGCTTTTTCGCTGGTCAAAGCTCTGCGCCATCTGGGGATTGCGACTGCTATTGTCGGCTCTCAGACCGGCAACAAGGAAGACTACGAATATCTGGAAGAGATCTGCGACCCCGGAACCATTATCGTTGATGATACGAATCCGCTGGAACTCTCCCGCTTCATGGCTGAGAAGAACGTGGATTTGCTCATCGGCGGCGTGAAAGAACGTCCCATTGCCTATAAAATGGGGGTTGCCTTTTGCGACCACAACCACGAACGCAAAGAGGCGCTGGCCGGGTTTGCGGGGATGATCAACTTTTGCCGGGAAGTTTATGCGTCGGTGACAAGCCCGGTGTGGCAATTCTCACCGGCTAAGAATCTGCGGACAAAAAAGGAGGGAACGGAAGATGCAAGCGAATTTTGTCAAGCTGCCCACAGTTAAAAAAACCGGGCCGGCCTTTGTTTCCACACGCAACGCGTGCAAACTTTGCGCGCCTTTGGGTGCAAGTCTTGTTTTCCGCGGTATCGAAGGTTGTGTTCCCCTTATTCACGGTTCGCAAGGTTGCGCAACTTATATCCGCCGTTACGTCATCAGTCATTTCAAGGAGCCGATAGATATTGCTTCTTCCAATTTCAGCGAAGCAACGGCCATCTTCGGCGGCGCGGCTAATTTAAAAATTGCTTTGGATAATCTGATTCGCCAATATAAGCCTTCCGCCATCGGCATTGCCTCTACATGTCTTTCGGAAACCATCGGCGATGATGTCCAGGGTTATCTCGAAGAATACCGGAAAGTCCATGTGGGTGTAGATATCCCGGCCCTGATTTATGCCTCGACCCCCAGTTACCGGGGAACGCATATGGATGGTTATCATGAAGCAGTCAAAGCAACAGTTGTTGCCCTGGCCTGCGGCGGTCCACGCAGCAACAGTTTAAATATCGTCCCCGGATTTTTGTCGGCGGCGGACTTGCGCCATCTTCAGGAGATTATAGCTGACTTTCAGCTGCCGTGCACCATGCTGCCCGATTATTCGGAAACACTCGACGGCGAATCCTGGTCCGATTACCAGAAACTCTCTCCCGGCGGAACGCCGGTATCAGCGATCCGTGCCATGGGACGTGCTGCGGCAACCATTGAGTTGGGCCGCTCTCTGGCCGGGGAAGAAACAGCTGCTTCCTGTCTAACAGAGGCCTTTGGCGTGAAGAGGGTGACGCTGGGAATTCCCATCGGCATTCGGGAGACGGATCTGTTTTTCAGCGCAGTCCAGGAAATAGCAGGCTGCGAGCTGCCGCAAAAGTATGCCAAGCAAAGAGGAAGATTGGTGGATGCTTATATCGATGGACACAAAACCATCTCCGGGAAGCGCGCCGTGATCTACGGGGAAGCAGATTTTGTCGCCTCCATGGCCTCCTTCCTGGATGAAATCGGCATTGTGCCGTCGCTTTGCGCCACGGGCGCTCCGACCAAAAAGTTTCAGGAAATCGTTTCCTCCTTATTGTCCGCGGGACACAAGGATATCATAATCCGGGAAGATGCTGATTTTGAAGACATGCTCGATATTTGCAGCAAGATCGGTGTGGATATTATTATCGGCAACTCCAAAGGCTATTATTTGGCCAAAAATTTGAACCTTCCGCTCGTGCGCGCCGGTTTTCCGGTTCATGACCGCATCGGCGGACAACGCATTTTACATGTGGGATACGAGGGAACGCAGCAGCTTTTCGATCGGATCGTGAATGCTCTGATAGAGTATAAACAAATTAACTCGCCGGTCGGTTACAGTTATATATAGGAGAGAAAAAATGGATACAAATAATCATCCCTGTTTCAGCGAAGGCGCCAGACACCGCACCGGACGGATTCATCTGCCCGTGGCGCCGAATTGCAATATGCAGTGCAACTACTGTAATCGGGACTTTGAATGCGTCAACGAATCCCGGCCCGGCGTGTCGGGCGCCATNNAAAACTTTGACAACGCTTTATCTGGTCAGAAAAAGACATCCGGAGATGATGCTCTGTGTGGCTACAAATGGTCTGGCTTTAGCGGACTACGTGGATGAACTGGCAGATCTCCAAGTCAGCCATGTCACCGTAACGGTCAATGCGATTGACCCGGCAATTGCCCAAAAAATATACGCCTGGGCCAGATTGCCCGGCCATGTCTATCGGGGCGCCGATGCCGCTGGGATAATAATCGAAAATCAGCAAAAAGCGATACGGCTGCTCAAGGCAAAAGGCCTTACCGTTAAGATCAATACGGTGGTTATTCCCGGAATAAACGATCATCATGTTGTGGAAATTGCAAAAACCATGAAGGAGTTGAAAGCGGATATTTTCAACGCCATCCCCATGTATCATGTGGCCGGCACTCCCTTTGCGGGTATTGCCCCGCTGCCTGAGGACAAGATCGCCACACTTCGCAAAGCAGCGGGCTCCTACCTTCCCCAAATGAACCATTGCAGCCGTTGCCGCGCCGATGCGGCAGGCCTGATCGGTGAAAAACAAAATCAGGAGATCGTGGATCTTCTGAAGAAGGCTTCCTTGCCCGGAAAAGACAAAGCCAGACCATATGTAGCCGTAGCCAGCATGGAGGGCATCTTTGTGAATCAGCACTTAGGTGAATCCGCAGGCCTCTGGATATACGGTTTGGAAAACGGGAAAGCCGTTCTGCAAGAGCGCCGGAACACACCGGCTGCAGGCGGAGGCCAGGAACGCTGGGAAGCAATGGCCCTTCTGCTTCAAGACTGCAATACCATTCTCGCCAGCGGTATCGGTCCCCGCCCTCTGGCCATTCTTGAACAAAGAGGCCTTCAAGTCTTGGTTATGGACGGTCTGGCCAAAGAGGGAGTGGAAGCAATCCTTACGGGAAAAGCTATCCCCAAAATACTTCTGCGTACGGCAGGTCATTGCGGCATTGGCAAGCAGTGCAGCGGGAATGGCATGGGGTGCGGATAAAACAATAAAGAAGACTAATGGAAAGAGAGGACATCCACATGAAAAAACCGAAACATCATATCTTTGTCTGCGGGAGCTTCCGGGCTGCCGGTGATTCCCAGGGTGTNNATGGTGATCTACCCGGAAAACTGGTGGTACGGTAAGGTCGAGAATGAATCAGTGATTGACGAAATCATTGATGCCCTGGAAGACGGTAAAACGGCGGAAAAATATATCTTATAGAAAGATGATTAAAACTATGAAGAATATTCGCATCAGGAAAGGAGAGCCCGGAGATATCGAGGCGATGGTAACTTTTCTTCATCATCTTTTTGCCCTGGAAAAAGACTTTGTCATAGATGCTGATAAAAACAGGGCAGGCCTGCAACTTCTGCTTGCGGACCAGCGTGTCAGGACAATTTTTGTTGCCGAAGCGGCGGGCATGGTTTTGGGCATGGTTACAGCCCAGATCGTCGTCTCGACATCCAGCGGCGGATACTCGATTTTACTGGAAGACATGTATGTCGATGCCGGATTCCGGCGGAAGGGCATCGGAACAAAGCTTTTGGCACAGGTGCTTGTCTGGGGTTCCGCGCAGGGAGCGGGTCGCGTTCAACTCGTTGCCGACGTCACGAATATCGGGGCATTGATGTTTTACCGGCAGGCAGGCCTGCTGACGAGCCGGATGACCGCGCTCTACGGGACACTGGACGCCATCAACAAAAAAATAACATGATCCGTATGGAAAGAGCTATGCAGGGGAAAAGAATTTTCATATATGATACGACCTTGCGGGATGGAGAACAATCCCCCGGCGCCGGCATGATGCCTGACGAAAAGCTTCGCCTGGCGCGGCAACTGGAGATACTGGGTGTGGACATTATTGAAGCGGGATTTCCTGTCTCCTCCGCTGGAGAATTCATCGCCGTTCGTCAGATAGCCCGGAAAATCAGGGGCTGTCAGATCGCCGCCATGACCAGAGCAAGAATCACCGACATCAACAGGACATGGGAAGCCGTCCGGGAAGCGGCAGATCCCCGCATCCATATTATTCTTCCTGCTTCCGATATTCTGCTTCAATATCAGTTAAGAAAAAGCCGGCAGGAAATAATGGAAATAACAAAAATGTCCGTAGCCCATGCCCGAACCTATACGGACGACATTGAGTTTTCGCCCATGGATGCGACAAGAACGGATAAGGATTTTCTGTGCAGGCTTCTGGAGGCGGCCATCGATGCGGGCGCAAAGACCGTTAATATTGCCGATACGGTGGGTTATGCCATTCCTACTGAATTCGGCGAGTTGATCCGCTACGTATCAGCCAACGTCAAAAATATCGGAGATCATATCCTTTCCGTCCATTGTCACGACGACCTGGGCCTCGCTGTGGCCAATACACTGGCCGCCGTGGAACAGGGCGTAAGCCAGGTGAAATGCACCATCAACGGCATCGGTGAACGGGCAGGCAACGCCGCACTGGAAGAAGTGGTCATGACCTTAAAGACAAGAAACGATCGCTTCGGTGTGCAGATGAGAATCAAAACGGAGCAGATATACAAGACGTCTCAACTTCTGACGGAGATCACCGGGATTCCCGTTCAGCCCAACAAGGCTATAGTGGGCGCCAATGCTTTTGCCCATGAAGCGGGTATCCATCAGGATGGATTACTCAAAGATACGCGAACCTATGAAATCATGACACCCCAATCCGCAGGCGCTCCGGAAAACCGGTTTATCTTGGGCAAGCATTCCGGCCGTCATGCTATCCGGAGTTATATTGAAAAAACTGGTTACCTTGTTAACGAAAGCCAACTGGATGACATTACGACCCGGTTCAAGGGAATGGCTGATCACTGTAAAAATATATCTGATGCAGAGCTGGACGCCATTGTAAAAAAAAAATGAAGAGCAAATATGACATTCGGAATCTATGCGGCATTTTTTGCGCTGATAAGCATATTGTTCGGCCGTTTTGTAGTCACAACCTCCGGCAAAGCCGGAGGCTTGATTTTATGAACCGCTCAAAGCGGTCTGATTATGAACCACCTGAAGGTGGTTATTCCTCAAACATACCCAGTTGATCAAGGCGACGGTCTTCTGACTCCTGTCGCCTGATATAATCGCGGATTGTTTTTTCATCCGCACCGACAGTCGTCACAAAGTAACCTCGAGCCCAAAAATGCTGACCTGTAAAATTCTTCTTCCTACCCATGTACGTTCTGGCTATCTGGATGGCACTTTTCCCTTTCAGATAACCTACGACCTGAGAAACTGAATATTTGGGTGGTATCGATATCAGCATGTGTATATGATCCGACAACAGATGCCCTTCTATTACCTGGCACTCCTTCTGCATAGCGAGATCTCTGAACGTTGAACCCAAATTGCCTCCGCAACTCCACGTACAATGTCTTCTTCCGATACTTCGGTATCCGCTGGAGAATCCATACTGGCAGTACTTTTGCGGATTCAAGCACTTCCAGCATGAACTGCCGATCGATCCGTCATCCATGACAGGGTGGCGCAAGCGCTTGGGGCCGGACAAGCTCGAAGAACTTTTGACCGTGACCATCCATACGGCCAAAGAAGAAAAGCTTTTAACCGAGAAACATCTGGAAAGAGTGAATGTGGACACCACCGTTCAGGAAAAAGCCATTGCCTTTCCCACGGACGCCAGACTTTACCATAAGGCTCGTCGCGTCCTCGTCCGATTAG
>DNYQ01000272.1 GCA_003506745.1 Syntrophaceae bacterium | reverse complement strand
AGAAATATATTTTCCAATATACGGTAGATAGTTCCATTGAAGTTTATGGTCACACGGTCATCATTTTATGGGATAAGGAGAGTGCTTTATGGAAATTAAAAAGGTTTGTGTTTTGGGCGCCGGTTTAATGGGTAACGGCATCGCGCAGGTTTGTGCTCAGGCGGGCTATGAAGTGGCCTTGCGGGACATCGAACAGAGATTTGTTGATGGCGGAATGAACACGATTAAAAAAAATCTGATCCGCGACGTGGAAAAGGGAAAGCTGGCACAGGATGAAATGAATGCGATTCTGGGCCGCATTAACCCGACGCTGGATTTGAAGGAAGCCGCCGCCGGAGCGGACATTGTCGTCGAAGTCGTGATTGAAGTCATGGACGTCAAGAAAAAAGTTTATGCCGAACTGGAAGCCGTNNACGGTGAAGGAAGCCCCGGCTTTTGTGGTCAACCGGATTCTTTGCACAATGCTTAACGAGGCCTTTTTTGTTCTGGACGAAGGACTGGCCTCGGCCGAGGATATCGACAAAGGCATGGTTCTGGGATGCAATCATCCGATCGGTCCGCTGGCGCTGGCCGACCTGGTCGGCAACGAAACGCTGTTGCGCGTCATCGAAGGATTGCACCGGGAACTGGGCGATAAATACCGGCCTGCGCCTATTTTGAGAAAGCTGGTCCGCGCCGGCAACTTCGGACGCAAATCCGGCAGAGGCGTTTACGATTACAGCAAAAAATAATCAGGCGGGTGAATCCTGCAAAGCCGTTACAACATTATCAATATGAATGAAAAGGAGAAATGGATATGAATTTCGATTTGACTGAAGAGATGAAGATGTTGAAGGAAATGGCCTATAAATTTGCCGTGGCGGAGATCGCGCCGTTTTCCACGGAATGTGATGAACAGGAAAAGTACATGCCGGAAATTCGAAAAAAAGCGGCCGCCAATGGTCTGGTCGGCGCTTGGATTCCGGAACAATACGGCGGGTCGGGCGCCGGGATCTTAGGCAATGCCATCATCACGGAGGAACTATCCAAAGTCGATATGGGCATCGGCCTGAATATTGTCGCCTCGGGCTTCGGCTGCGAATCCATTCTCAATTACGGCACGGAAGAGCAGAAGAAGACCTACCTGCCGCAAATCTGTGACGGGACGAAAGTCTGCGCCGGCGCCTACACCGAACCGAATGCCGGGACGGATGTTTCCGGCTACAAAACCCGCGCGGTCAAAGACGGCGGCGACTATGTGATCAACGGCAGTAAAATGTTCATCACCAACGGCACGGTTTGTGATTTTATGGTGGCCCAGTGCATCACCAACCCGGAAGAAAAAAAGCATAACAGCTTCAGCCTGATTATTGTGCCGGCGGACGCCCAAGGTATCACGCGCAACAAGATTCACGGAAAAATGGGCATTCGCGCCAGCGATACGGCGGAAATCGCTCTGGAGGATGTGCGGGTTCCTCAATCCAATCTGGTGGGAAAGGAAGGGCAGGGCTTTCGCCAGCTCATGCACTTTTTCGACATCACCCGCGTGATGGTTTCCGCCCAGGCGCTGGGATTGTCGGAAGCCTGCCTGGAAACCGGCATTAAATATGTCAAGGAGAGAACGGCCTTCGGCCTGCCGCTGGGCGCCTACCAGATGACCCAGATGAAACTGACCGAAATGGCGATTCGCATTGAAGCGCTGCGCGGCCTGGTTTACAAGGCGGCCTGGCTGATCGATCAGGGGAAACCCGATTACACGCTGGCCGCCATGGCAAAGTTCTATGGCGGACAGACCGCCGTCTTTTGCGCCAATTATGCCGTGGAGCTGCACGGCGGGTACGGTTATATTGAGGAATACCCCGTGCAGAAATGGTATCGGGACGCGAAGATTCTGGAGCTTTATGAAGGAACCAAGGAAGCCGAGATTATGACNNGATGCTTCTTTCGTGAATTTCAAGCCTCTGTCCTTGCGGTCGGCGGCGGCCAGAGTCAGCCAGGAAGCGGCTTCAATTTTGGTTGCGGCATCCGCGATCATGAACTGGATCGCCTGGAACGCGTTGATGGTTTTTCCAAACTGGCGTCTTTGCTGCGTATAGGAAAGTGCTTCATCCAGCCCGGCTCTGGCAATGCCTACGGCCTGGGAGGCGATGCCGATTCTTCCGCTGTCCAGAGCGCGCATGGCCACTTTAAATCCTTCGCCGGGGCTGCCCAGCAGGTTTTTCGCGGGGACCTCGCAGTCCTCGAAAACGAGCTCCACGGTATTGGATGCCCTCAGCCCCAGCTTTTCTTCTTTGGTGCCGATCTTAAAGCCGGGTGTGCCTTTTTCAATGATAAACGCGGAAAGCCCTTTTGTGCCCTTCTCCTGACCGGTTCTGGCGATCAGGTTTACGATGTCGGCGTACTGGCCGTGCGTAATAAAAACCTTTGTTCCGTTGATGATGTATTTATCTTTTTTTAGAACGGCGGTTGTGGTCATGGAGCCGGGATCGGATCCCGCGCCCGGTTCCGTAAGGGCAAACGCGCCCAGAAGAGCCCCCTGGGCAAGTCCGGTCAGCCATTTTTCTTTCTGCCAGCTGTTGCCGAACTTGAGCAGCGGTTCTGTGGAAAGATTGGCCACGGACATGGTGACTGCGGTGGAAGCACACGCATAAGCGATTTCCTGCAAAGCCAGAGAATAGGCCACCGCGCCGGCGCCCGAGCCGCCGAGATCAGGCGGCACCATCATCCCCAGCAGGCCGAGCTCGCCCATTTTTTTTACCGCATCCATCGGGAAAATACTCTGCCGCTCCCATTCGGATGCCATCGGTTCCAGCTCTTTTTTGGCAAAATCCCTGGCCATAAGCCGGATCATTTCCTGTTCGCTTGAAATTTCAAATGCCATGGTGTTTACCTTTAAGGAATATACAGAACGACAAGCAGTTCTGTTTTTGCGGCGGAAGGATTGCTCAGCGCATGGTGCAGCGCCGAATTAAAATGGATGCATTCACCGGGTTCCAGAAGGCTGGTGTTTTTGCCGACGGAGATGGAAAGCTTCCCTTTCAGCACATAGATGAATTCTTCGCCTTCGTGGTGATATTCCACCCCTTCATGAGCGGTCTTGGGTTCTATGGTGACGAGGTATGCGCCAAGATGCTTGTCGGAGCCGGATTTCGTAAGCTGTGTATAGGCGTACGATCCCGCCCGCTTTTTCTGGCTTTTTGCTCTGGACGAGGCTTTTTTGTTTTCGTTGCCGTCGAGGGTTTCAACATCGACCTTCAGCGTCCGGCTCAACTGTAAAACAAGCGCCACCGGGGCGGTGGTTTCATCTTTTTCAACTTTTTCCAGGAGATCGGCGGGATAGCCTGTCTCATGAGCCAGTTCCTTAATGCTCAGTTTCCTGCTTTCACGATACGCTTTGATGCTTTGACCGAATGACTTCTTTTGTTCTTTCGTTTTTGCCATGGTTATCATCCTGTAAGGTTCAGCGTTACTTGATTTTTTGCAGCATTTCTCCCATCATTTTGTGGACCAGATTGACGGCTTTGAGCGGGCGAAGCATGACTTTGAAATCGATGATTCTACCGTCTTCGTTCCAGGTGATCATATCCACGCCGTTGATGGAGATGCCGTCAATCACAGTCAGGAATTCCAGCACGGCGTTGTTGCCGGAGACAACCTCCCTCAGGTATTTAAATGTCTCGTTGTTGAGGACGTGCAGCGCCGCCGTCAGATACAAGGTGGTGATCGGTTTTCCGGCCTGCGGCGTATGAACCACGGGAGAATGAAAGACGACATTCTCGTCAAGAATGTTGTCCAGACCGGCGGCGTCCCTGGTTTCTACCAACTTGTGCCATGTGGCGATGGTGTTTTCAATCATAGTCCAACCTCATCTAAATTTATTGTCCGGGCATTACAATTCGGGATTCTTCCTGACGCTCCATTTCCCTGGCTTCGGCGATCATGCCCTGAACCGCTTTTTCAATGGCGGCGGGCAGTTTATCCGCTGCGTCGCTGAGCGTTTTGGCGCCTTCAATCAAACACTGAACCGGCACGGGGCCGTTGGGGGACATCAGCTGGGCCATCCCGGTGAAAAGGGGTTCCCGGCTTTCATCGATAGAACCGTCAATCCTGACAGGGGTAAGACGCCGGATGGTGGCATAGGTGAGATCCGTGAAGGATTCTTCTTTGTAGAGGTTATCGGGATTTATCTTAATGTTTGTTACTTTGG